>CALRQQ020000082.1:0-10589 GCA_943370345.1 Chitinophaga pinensis | reverse complement strand
CTGTTTCAGCGGGGCAGGAGGAGCGATGCCTTTACGGGCGAGGCCGGTCCACATAGCAGCAAAGATGGGGGCCAGGATGATGATGAAACCGGCATTGAAACTCTGGAAGAAGCTGGCTGGCATTTCCCATCCCATCACATGACGGTTGGTTTGTTCGTCGGCAAAGAAGGTCAGCGAAGCACCCGCTTGTTCAAAGCACATCCAGAAGAAGATCACGAAGATCATGATGATGATGATCACCCATAAACGGTCCTTCTCGATTTTTGTCAGTGATTTATCGGTAATGATGGTCAGTGGTGCGATCAGGGTCATGCCATAGATCATCGACCCCCATACATCCACACCTGCAACAAAATAGAGGAGACTGAATGCGGCGGCAATACCACCGATGAGGATACCCAATTGCTGGGAGGAAAGACCGGCATCCCCGATATCACTGCTGTCGGCAGATTTATTGGGAGCCACACCCAATTGTTTTCCTTCGGGATCCACCACATATTTGTCCTTCGTATAGTAAAATGTAACTAATCCGATCAGCATACCGATACCGGCGGCCAGGAAGCCCCATTTAAAATCGATCTTTTCACCGAGGTACCCGCATAATAAAGGCGCCACAAAAGCGCCGGCATTGATACCCATATAAAAAATAGTGTAAGCAGCATCTTTACGGATGTCATTCTCTGTATATAACTGCCCCACCATCGTGGAGATATTCGGTTTGAAAAAACCATTCCCGAATATCAGGGCTCCCAGACCACCCCACATCAGGGTGGTGGCAAGTGCCACATTGGTATGTGCCATTGTAGCACTGAAAAACATAAAGAACTGACCGACGGCCATCAGCAGACCTCCAACAAAGATTGATTTACGGTTTCCCCAATAACGATCGGCCACATATCCACCAATCAGGGGAGTAAGGTATACCAGTCCGGTATAACTGCCATAAATATTGGAGGCGAG
Organism: Chitinophaga pinensis; assembly: GCA_943370345.1. GTDB lineage: Bacteria > Bacteroidota > Bacteroidia > Chitinophagales > Chitinophagaceae > JJ008. Next base: position 9,629 of record CALRQQ020000082.1, on the reverse strand, counting down.
GGCTTTGTCCCCATTAAAGAGCATATTTGTCATGTACAACGCAAATATGGCCCGCATGCCATAATAACTGAATCGTTCCCAGAATTCGGTTGCGAATAAAACATATAAACCTTTTGGATGTCCTTTTTGAGTAATGGCGTCCGGCATAAAGAGTAGTTTTGTTGATTAAATCAGAGTCTGCTATTCTTAGCAATCCCCAAAATACAGAAATTTAACCACCCGCACGTTTTTTCAGTTTATCTTTAGGCGTCGCACCAGCTATTTGTAAATATTTAGAAACCAACCGACCGAATGCGCATTTTATTATTAGGATCCGGAGGCAGGGAGAATGCCCTTGCCTGGAAACTGGCTCAAAGCCCCCGTTGTGAAGAACTCTTTATTGTTCCAGGTAATGCAGGTACTGCCCGCTTTGGTAAAAACCTCGATATTTCACTGTCGGATTTTGAAGGGATCCGTAAAGCATGTATCGATGAAAAGATCGACATGGTGATCGTAGGTCCGGAAGAACCCCTCGTAAAAGGAGTGACCGATTTTCTGATCAGCAGCAAGGCACTCGCCGATCTGGATGTGATCGGACCCGGAAAAGACGGTGCCCAGCTTGAAGGCAGTAAGGCTTTTGCCAAGGCCTTTATGATGCGTCATAATATACCCACTGCCGCTTACCGCGAATTCACCCTCGACAATTATACCGAAGGCGTGGAATACCTCCGCCAGCATTCCTTGCCCATTGTATTAAAAGCCGACGGACTCGCCGCTGGTAAAGGCGTGGTGATCTGCGAAAATCATATTGAAGCCATTGCCGAGTTTGAACTGATGATCCAGCGCGCCAAATTCGGCGAAGCCGGTAAGAAAGTGGTGGTGGAACAATTTTTAAAAGGGATCGAAATATCTGTTTTCGTATTGACGGATGGGAAACATTATGTCATCCTTCCCGAAGCCAAAGACTATAAGCGCGTGGGCGAAGGGGATACCGGTCCCAATACCGGTGGTATGGGTGCGGTTAGTCCCGTGCCATTCGTGGACAAGGAACTGATGAGGAAGATCGAGGAGAAAGTGATCCGGCCCACCGTGGACGGGTTGAGGAAGGATGGACTCGAGTACCGCGGATTTATCTTCTTTGGGTTTATGATCGTGGAGAATGAACCCTATATGATCGAGTACAACTGCCGTATGGGTGATCCGGAAACAGAAGTAGTGATCCCACGGTTGAAGAATGACCTCGTGGATCTGCTGGATGCCGTGGCCTCCCAGCAACTCGATAAAGTAACGATCGAAACCGATCCCCGCACCGCCTGCACCGTAGTGGCGGTCAGCGGTGGATACCCCGGTGATTATGAAAAAGGATTTGAAATTAAAGGGATCGATAGTATCAATACTGAAGACAGTATGTTGTTTCATATGGGCACCAGTATGAAAGACGGAAAAGTGGTGACCAGTGGCGGACGGGTTTTCTGTATCACTTCCTATGGCCGCAGCATCTTTGATGCCGTGGAGATCTCCAAGGAAGAAATGCAGAAAGTGAACTTCACCGATATGAATTACCGCCAGGATATCGGATACGAATTCGAATAAACAGCCCGTCCCATTTACGATTATTGCTACTATTATGGAAGTGCATTACCACGACTATCTGCAGCTCGACAAGATCCTCAATGCCCAGGCACCGGAGAGTATCAAACACGGACTGCCCGCACACGATGAAATGCTTTTTATCGTGATCCACCAGGCCTATGAACTGTGGTTCAAACAACTGCATCACGAAGTGGATTCAGTGGCCGGCATCATGCGGCAGCCGGCCCTCAACGATAATTCCCCCGAACTGCAGACCATTGTACACCGGCTCAGCCGCTGTGTTACCATCCTGCGGGTATTGGTACACCAGGTGGATATTATGGAGACCATGACCCCAATGGACTTTCTCGATTTCAGGGATATGCTGCGACCGGCCTCGGGTTTCCAGAGCTGGCAGTTCAAGGAACTCGAAGCCAAACTCGGACTGAAGTTTGAACACCGCCATGGTAAGGAATATTATACTTCCCAGTTGAAGCAGGAACATGTTGCGGTAATAAAAGAGGCGGAAGGGGCCACTTCATTACTCCAATTGCTCAATGACTGGCTGGAACGTATGCCCTTCCTGAAAGGAGGAGCGGATGCCGGCTTCTGGGATCAGTATAAAGAAAGCTACCGGTCCAGTCTGGCCGAAGCGGAACGGAATAACCTCTCTGCTTTTGATCAGGTTTTTGCGGATGGTGCTGCCGATCCGGAAAGGTCATTATCCCCGGCCGCCTGTCGGGCTGCTTTATTCATCATGTTGTACCGCGGTTACCCGTTGTTACAACTCCCGTTCCAGTTACTCAATTGCTTACTGGAGATCGATGAGCAACTCAGTTCCTGGCGTTACCGCCACATGAATATGGTGCACCGGATGATCGGAATGCGTATCGGCACCGGTGGCAGCACCGGCAAGGACTACCTGAAAGCAGCCGCGGACAAACATTATATTTTCAAGGAAATTGCCCAGCTCAACAGTTTCCTGATGGAAAGAAGGAAACTACCGGCTTTACCCGAAGATGTGGAGGAGGTGCTGGGGTTTAAGCATGGGTAGAAATAAGAAATAAGGAACAAAAAATAAGGAATGAGAAAGTAAGTCCTAAAGAAGCAGGGTCATTTATATAAACGACCATTTCTCAGGAGGTACTTCCTCATTCCTTATTTATTATTTCTTATTCCAGATTTATTTAAGGGTGTAACGTATTCCTAAGCCACCCCAATTCCCTACAAACCCGCGGTTGGTTCCAAACTCAAAAGAGGGCTGCCAGTCGAGGGATACGTTGATGGGGGCGCCACTGAATTTATAATCGAGTCCGAGTACGCCATCAATACCAATGAAACTGGCATTGCCATAACGGTCATTATAGAAACCGATGTGGGCGCCCGGGCCGATATACCATTGCAGTCCACCGGCATTACTGATAGCACCGTGGATCTCATATAAACCCGTGATCCGTACTCCCTGTCTCCAGAAATAGCCGATTCCTTCCAGGGCATTGTTTCCGCCCGTAAAATGCTTCAGGGATATACCGCCGCCGTCCCAGACTTTCACCCCGAGGGCCGTCTGGTAACCGGATTGTGCGTTGGATGGCTGACTGAAAATGAAGAAGGCTGCTGCGCATAAAATGCTCTTGACAAAAATCTTTCTCATATTTTGATTTTTAGTGGATATATGATTGCAACACCCCCTTTGCCATTACTGTGCCAAAAAGGATTATCCGGAGTGAAAAATGCGGAATCAGGCAGATTGTTTCCTGGTAATCAACAGATAAATGGCTACCACCCCTGCCACGAGGGCCGTAGTCAGGAAGGTGAACAGGCTTCCAAATCCGGTCCAAACCGCACCGGCAATGATACTGGCAAATAGAGCGGCAATGCTTTCTCCGGAGGTGTAAAAGCCGATTGCCGTAGCGGTATCATGGGTGCCGGCCAGATTGGTGATCCAGGCTTTGATCACCCCTTCGGTGAAAGCGGCATAAAAACCGTAAAGTGCAAAAAGGAAGAAGATAACGGGAATAGAGGGGCTGAAGGCAAAGCCTCCGTATACAATAGCAAATAAAACCATACCTGTGATCACGACATACCGGAACCCGATCTTATCAGCCAGCATACCGGCCGGGTAGGAGATGGCGGCATAGAACAGGTTGTAAAAGACATAAGCCGCGATCGTGATACTGTCAGCATCAAATTGTAATCCATTTACCCGGATCACCTGGCTGCCGATGGCTTCTTTGGTGACCAGGAGCAGGAAGATATCCGAGCTGTTGAACAGGGCGAATAGCAGTAAGGCGGGAACGATTTTTTTAAAATCCGGACTGGCAATATTCCAGTATTTCAGGAAGGAGAAAAAATGTCCTTTTCCTAAGGTGGATACCGGTTGCTTTTTTTCTTTCAGCAGGAAAATGAGCAATACAGAGAGGATACCGGGTATAAAGGCCAGCATGAACAGGGTTTTGTAGGCACCGGGGTTCATGGCGAGATAAATCAGTGCCACCAATGGACCGATCGCCGCCCCCACGGTATCCATACTCCGGTGAAATCCGAACACCCGGGCCTTGGTTTCCCGGGTGGCTTCTGCAGAGAGCAAAGCATCCCGTGCGGCAGTCCGGATCCCCTTGCCCAGCCGGTCAGTGGTCCGCGCCAGAAAGATCCAGCTGACCTGGGTAAAGAAGGCGATCATAGGTTTGGACACCGCACTCAGGAAATAACCCAGTTTGACAAAGGGAAGGCGTAATCCCTTTTCATCACTGCGCTTGCCAAAATAGCCTTTGCTGATCCCGGCGGTGAAATTCACCACACCTTCGAGCACACCAATGAGCAACACACTAAAGCCGATCTCTTTGAGGTAAACGGGTATTACCGGATAGAGCATTTCACTGGCAATATCGGCAAGTAAACTTACCAATGAAAGGATCCAGACGGTGCGGGTGATGATGCGCATGGTTTGAAGATAAAAGAAAAACAGCAGTTGTAAATAGTAGTCCCCGGAACAAGCTTCTTTGGAGACTTTAAAAAAAACCTTGTCTGGCAAGGCTTTTGCCTTGTAAATTCAAATTATTTCCTTCAACTTTGCCACAACCTGTCTGCCCGTCTTTTTCTGAACCGGCGGATATACTGTAGGCAGGTAAATCCGATTTAAATACATGGGACTTTTCAACTGGTTTACGCAAGAAATAGCTATTGACCTGGGTACCGCGAATACCCTGATCATTCATAATGACGAAGTGGTGGTGAACGAGCCGAGTATTGTGGCACTGAACCGGAATAATCCCAAAGAAGTGCTGGCCGTTGGTAAGAAAGCCCTCATGATGCACGAAAAGACCCACGAGAGCATCCGCACGGTACGTCCCCTGAAAGATGGTGTGATCGCCGATTTCAACGCAGCCGAGCTGATGATCCGGGAACTGATCAAACTCGTTTATCCCAAGAAGCCCCTGTTTCCCCCAAGCTGGAGAATGATGATCTGCATCCCTTCTTCTATCACAGAGGTTGAGAAGCGTGCCGTACGTGACAGTGCGGAACAGGCCGGTGCCAAAGAAGTATACCTGATCCACGAACCGATGGCCGCTGCCTTAGGTATCGGTATCGATGTGGAAGAGCCCGTAGGAAATATGATCATTGATATCGGGGGTGGTACCACCGGTATTACCGTGATCGCCCTGGCTGGTATTGTCTGCGACCAGTCCATCCGTATCGCCGGTGACGAATTCACCGCTGATATCATGGAAGCCCTCCGCCGTTACCATAGCCTGCTGATCGGGGAGCGTACCGCCGAGCAGATCAAGATCCAGGTGGGTGCCGCAATGAAAGAGATCGACAATCCGCCGGATGATTTCGCGGTGAATGGCCGTGACCTGGTGACCGGTATTCCCAAACAGATCATGGTAAGCTATCAGGAGATCGCTGAAGCACTTGATAAAAGCATTTTCAAAATAGAAGAAGCCATTCTCAAAGCGCTGGAACAAACACCGCCCGAGCTGGCCGCCGATATATACCGTCGTGGTCTTTATATCACCGGTGGTGGGGCCCTGCTCCGCGGACTGGACAAGCGCCTGAGCCAAAAGATCAAGTTGCCGGTACATGTAGCCGACGATCCGCTGAAAAGTGTGGTCAGAGGTACCGGTATTGCCCTCAAAAATTATGACAGGTATCCATTTGTGATGCGATAAAAGTACAGGACCGGGAATACCGGCCTGTGCTGACCTCTACTTTCTATGAGAAATGTATTTCTCTTTATCAGCCGTTACAGAACGTTTTTTACTTTCCTGATCTTACAGGGAGTATCGCTGTGGTTCCTGTTCAGCTTTAACCGCTTTCACCGGGCCAAGTTCCTGGGAGTGGCCAATGAAGTGACCGGCAGAGTGAATACACAGTATAATAAGGTAGAGGACTATTTTGAATTGCGCGAAGAAAACCGCCGGGTGCACCGGATCAATGATTCCCTGCTCAACCTCCTTCCGATCAATTTCATGAAAGCAGATACCAGTCTGCGCGAGGTACAGGACAGTGTACCCTTCGATACCCTGGGTCATTACCGCCGTTATTATTTCCGTCCGGCCACCATTGTATATAATACTGTTAACGGACAAAAAAATTACCTGCAGATCAACCGGGGGTCCAATCATGGCATAAAGGATAATATGGCCGTACTCAGCTCCGATGGCAGTGCCGTTGGGGTGGTGGTAGGCGTAAGCCCCAATTTCAGTCAGGTGATGAGCCTGCTCCATGTGCAACAGAAAGTAAATGCTTCGCTCAAAAAGACCGGTGATTTTGGAACTATTGAATGGGATGGCAAGGATCCGAGAGTGCTGACGCTGAAAGGGGTGCCCCGCAGTATTGAGATCAAGACCGGCGACACCGTACTGACGAGTCCTTATTCCTTTAATTTCCCGCCGGGGTATATGGTGGGCACTATTGCTGAAGTAATTACCGATAAGAGTACCAATTTCTACGTATTGAAAGTAAAACCCACCGCAAACTTTTACCATATCCAGCAGGTGTTTGTGGTGGAAAACCTGCAATATGCCGAGCAATCCATGCTCAATCAGGACGCCCGGAAACGGATCGAAGACCCTAAAAAGAATGTAAAGTGAGCGACTTCCTGAGAAATATGATCCGTTTTGCAGTGTTTATCCTGCTGCAGGTCTATGTACTGAACCGGATCCCGCACCTGCACCGCTTCATTACCCCCTATCTCTATTTCCTGTTCATTCTTTGGCTGCCCTTTTCCGTGTCCAGGCAATGGTTAATGCTGATCGGTTTTTTCACCGGGCTGACGTTGGATTATTTTACCATGACACCCGGACTGCATGCCGCTGCCTGTTTACTGATCGCTTATGTAAGACCGTTCCTGATCACCATCCTTACCCCCAAGGATAGTACTGAATTCAACTATCGCGAACCGTCTCCCCGGGCCATGCAGTGGACGCCGTACATGGTATACGTTTTTGTACTCACCCTCCTGCATCATGGGTATATGGTATTCCTGGAATGGCTGAGTGTAGGCAGTTTTCTTGATTTTCTCATTAAGGTGGTGGCCACTACCGGTATCAGCCTGCTGATGATCCTGGCGGTTGAATTGTTGTTTCCCCGCAAACTGAAATTCAGGACCAATACTGCCTGATCGTAATTACTACGCGGCGCAAGAGAAAATTTTCATAAATCCGTTTTTATTTTCAAATAGATTTGGAAACAGGCTTTTCGAATTCGTACTTTGTGTGACGATAATCTTTCTCTCACCTCCCATTTCATTGTATATAGCGCTCCATGTCTGTCTTTAACCAATCCAGAAGCCGAATCATCCGCTTTATCTTCCTTCTTGCGTTCATAGTGATCATTGGCCAGTTATTCTATCTGCAGGTCATAGAAGGAAAATACCGGCAGCTGGCGATGGACAATGCGGTCTTTGCCAAAGTGGTATGGCCGGAGCGGGGGATCATTTTCGACCGCAATGGTAAAGCCATTCTGAACAACACGATTATCTATGACCTTATGGTTACCCCGGCCGAAGTAAAAGGAATCGATACGATGGAGTTCTGTCGTCTCATTGGTATCGATACAGCCGATTTCAAAAAGCGAATACTGGAAGCCAAATTCAAGAATACAGCGGTACGTCCTTCCGTGTTCAAAGGGTTGCTCACGAAAGAACTGCAGGCCCGTTTTGAGGAAAACAGCTGGAAATACCCGGGTTTCAACCTGGTGGAACGCCCGCTTCGTACCTATCCTTTTAATGCCGCTGCCCACATTTTGGGTTATATCCGGGAAGCAGATGCGAAAGATATCGAGCATTCAGGGAATTATTACCGGCAGGGTGACTTTATCGGTAAAACCGGACTGGAGTCCTATTATGAGAGTGTACTTATGGGACAGCGCGGGGTTCAGTATATGATCAAGGATAACAAGAACCGCCTGGTGGGCCATTATGAGAACGGGGCATTCGATACCGCATCGGTGGCCGGCCGCGGACTTCGTACGTATATAGATATTGAGTTGCAGCAGATAGCCGAGCAGCTCATGAGTAATAAAGTGGGCGGCCTGGTGGCCATCGATCCTAAGACAGGCGGTATTCTTGCCATGGTATCCGGTCCTAATTTCAACCCCAATGATCTTACTGGTTCAGAAGGCAGTAAGAATTACAGCCGGATGGTGCTCGATGTAACCGGTCCCATGCTCAACCGCGCAATAGCCGGTCGTTATGAACCGGGTTCCACTTTTAAACCATTGGGGGCATTGGTGGCATTGAATGAAGGAGTGATCACCCCGGATTATGGTTATCCCTGCGGTGGTCGCTATACCTTATGCGGACACGGAAAGCCCGCCTGTACCCACGCCGGTGGGGGACACGCGGCCAATGTACGGTTGTCCATTGCTAATTCCTGTAATGCCTATTATGCGCATGTGTACCGGCTTACGGTTGATAATCCCAAGTACGGAAATGTCAAGAATGGGTACCTGCAATGGCGCCATTACATGAATAATTTCGGTCTGGGAGTTCGTCTGGGTCCTGATATTCCCAATGAGAGTGCCGGTAATATTCCCGATACGTCTGTGTACAACAGGGAGAATGCCAATCACTGGACCTCCTGTACCAACCTGACACTGGGTATTGGTCAGGATAAAATGCTGACCACCCCGCTGCAGATGGCGAATGCCATGTGTATCATTGCCAATAAAGGGTTTTATTATACGCCCCATTTTGTCGATAAGATCGACGGTGAAACCGCCGACGACAGCACACTGATGAACCGCTTCCGGGTAAAGCATGATGTACTGACCCATATCCCGGATACCGCTTTCAATGCGGTGATCGAGGGGATGAATGATGTGGTAAAATTTGGTACAGCCCGCATTGCCCAGATCCCGGGTATTGATGTGTGTGCCAAAACAGGTACAGCCGAGAACTATACCATCCTGGATGGCCGCCGGATCAAGTTGCCTAACAACTCTATGTTTGTTTGCTTCGCCCCCAAAGAGAATCCGAAGATCGCGATTGCTGTATTTGTACAGAATGCCGGATTCGGAGCCACCTGGGCCGGTCCTATTTCCCGGATATTGGTAGAAAAATACCTGAACGATACCCTGATGACCAAGAGTAAGGCAGACCTGGAACGGATTTCCGGTACCAACCTGATGCCGGCTTATTTCAAACGGCTGCAATACAAAGAAGATTCCACCCGGGCGTTCAAATGGTTCATGACCACCAAGGACAGCAGCTATATTAAACGCTTTGTCAATACAGAAATGAAAAAGCCCGTGCACCCGGCTCCTGCAGGAAATAAGCAGCCGGTCAGTGCAGAAGAAATGGCCGCCATTCTTCCGGACCGCAACCTCATTGTCAAAACCGGGAAAAGTAAGAAAGCATGAGACAACAGAACCCCGCCATATCCAAAGGGATCGACTGGAGTCTGGTCTGGATCTACCTGCTGCTCGTGAGTATCGGACTGACGGCTATTTTTGCGGCCACTTATAAGGAAGGCGACGCCATATTTTCGACCTTTATCGGCTTCAAGACCGATTACAGCAAACAATTCTACTTTTTTCTTTTCTCCTTTGTACTCGGGTTTATGATCCTGCTGACG
>CALRQQ020000081.1:0-10602 GCA_943370345.1 Chitinophaga pinensis | reverse complement strand
TCCTTGCTATATCTCCAGGATCCTTTCTTCCTGGGTCATCTTTGTCATATCATTCTTCTGCAGTATCTCTTTGGCCAGGTTCAGGTAATTCATGGAGCCTTTACTGGTAGCGTCATATAAAATGACCGGCTTGCCGGCACTGGGTGCTTCGGCCAGTCTTGCATTCCGGTGTACAATGGTACTGAATACCATCTCGTCAAAATGACGGCGTACTTCACTCACCACCTGGTTGCAAAGACGCAGTCGTCCGTCGTACATGGTCATCAGGATACCTTCTATTACTAAGGCCGTATTCAACCGGCTTTGTACAATTTTGATCGTATTGAGCAGTTTGCCTAATCCTTCCAGGGCAAAAAACTCGGCCTGTACGGGGATCACTACGGAGTCGGCAGCGGTCAGTGCATTTACCGTGATCAATCCCAGGGAAGGGGAGCAGTCAATGATGATAAAATCATAATCGTTGCGGATGCCATCCAGCAGATTCTTCATTACCATTTCCCGGTTAGGGTAATTGATCATTTCAATTTCGGCACCGACCAGGTCGATATGCGAAGGGATCAGGTCCAGATTGGGGATCTCTGTTTTCAGGATCACATCTTTGGCCCGGGCCTGGTTTACCATACAGTCATACAGACTCTGGGTTACATTATGCAGGTCAAAACCCACACCTGTGGTACTGTTGGCCTGCGGATCACCATCCACCAGCAGGGTTCTGTATTCAAGTACAGCAAAACTTGCCGCCAGGTTGATAGCGGTGGTGGTCTTGCCTACACCTCCCTTTTGATTAGCTACACCGATTATTCTTGCCATTTTGCCGAAAACTGGTTGAAAGTAAGTTAATGAATGAGGAATATTGCCCCCTGAACACAAGAACGCAAATTTAAGTTTTACGCCGGTAAAAAGGCATACTGGCAAAAATAAGCGTTCGACAAAAGACTGCCTATTATTCATGGACGCTTAATTTTACTAGTTATATATGCGTAGTTCCCCATTTTGGTGGGTCTTTCTGGGCTTTATGTTCCTGATCGACCTCTATTTTTTCCAGGCCCTGAAGGTTTTGACCCAGTCGGCCAGTCCCCGTGCCCGATTCTGGATCCACTCAGGGTACTGGACCCTTTCTGTTGTAGCAATTGTGATGCTGATCCTGTTGCCATACCTTCAGATGGATAAAGCGGCCAAATTGGCCAAAAGCACCATTTTTTCCATGATTGCGGGGCTGTTTTTCGCCAAACTGATCGCTTCCCTGTTCTTTTTGGTGGATGACCTGCGGCGGGGGGTACTCTGGGCGGGCGGAAAGTTACTCTCCAAGCCTAAAGAAGTTGGTGCTGCAGCCCTGGTAGGCGAAGGGATCACCCGGTCGGCCTTCCTGAGCTGGGTAGGTGTATTGGCCGGTAGCGGTCTTTTTGGCACCCTGGTCTATGGCTTTGGGAATAAACACCGCTACCAGGTGAGTAAAGTAAAACTCAACTATCCTAATCTGCCGGAAGCATTCCGGGGGATGAAAATTGTACATATTTCCGATATCCACTCCGGCAGTTTTTCTGACAAACAGGCCGTGATGAAAGGAGTGGAGAAAATACTGGCTGAAAAGCCCGATATGATCCTGTTTACCGGCGACCTCGTGAATAATGTGGCCACGGAAATGGAAGATTATATGGATGTGTTTGATAAACTGAAAGCACCGATGGGCGTGTATTCCACGCTGGGTAATCATGATTACGGGGAGTATGTGCAATGGGAGAGTCCGGAACAAAAGCAGGCCAATCTGGATAGCCTGAAAAAAGTGCATGCTGATCTTGGGTGGCGGCTCATGATGAATGAACATGTGGTACTGGAAAAAGAAGGCCAGCAGATCGCCCTCCTTGGTATCGAGAACTGGAGTGCCAAAGCCCGCTTTCCTAAATACGGCGACCTCAATAAAGCCCATGCGGGTGCGGCGGCCTATCCCTTCAAGATCCTGATGAGTCATGACCCCTCGCATTGGCGGGCGGAAGTAATGGAAAAATATCCTGATATCGACCTCACTTTATCCGGTCATACCCATGGAATGCAGTTTGGGGTTGAGATACCGGGATTAAAATGGAGCCCGGTACAATACATGTACAATGAATGGGCCGGATTGTATGAAAAAGACCAGCAGAAACTATATGTAAACCGGGGCTTTGGCTTTATTGGTTATCCGGGGCGGGTAGGCATTTTACCGGAAATAACCCTGATCGAGTTGGGCTGAGCAGGTTAATCCTTTAATTTTTAACGAACTGGCAGTAATCCTTTTTTATCTTCGCTATTACCGGGGTTAAACTTTCAGGCCGCTGCCCGGTCATACGGAAACACAGGGCTTCATTTTCTGTATAAAATAGGCCACCACTGCCTGATGATTAAAAACTGGTCAATATGTCTGGCCTTACTTTTTAGTTGGATCGCCGGAACCGCTCAGGTGAACCCGGCTGATACGGCATTGATCAGATCAGACAGCAGTATTTTCGCTGTAGATACCAGTCTGGATTACGATGCGCTTTTCAAGGATTTTGATTCTTTCATGGATTCCCTGCTCACTCCCCGAAGTTATTCCGTTGCCAGTATAACAGTAGGAAAGGGGTATTATAATTATTCCAGTAAAACTGACTATTCGATTACAACGGCACAGAAACTGAATTATTCTCCAACCCTTGGTTTCTTTCATAAGGGGGGGCTGGGTATTTCGGGTACCGGATATATTGTGCATGATGGCGAGCACCTGAATTTTTACCAGGCCAGCATCACCCCATCCTTTGATTACCTGAAGAACAGAAGTATCGCTACCGGTATATCATACACGCGTTATCTCACCCGCGATTCACTTCCTTTTTACACCACGCCTTTACAGAATGAGATCTACGGATACTTTATGTACCGCAGATCTTTTTTTAAACCGTCTGTGGCAGTCAGTTATGGATGGGGCAACCGGAAAGATTATATGCAGCGGGAAGAACTGATCCAGGACCTGCGGCTGCGCCGTCGTGGATTTACCTATATTAATACAGAGGAAACGGTCAGCGATTTTTCTGTCATGGCTTCGGTGCGTCATGATTTCTACTGGCTGGAAGTATTCTCCACCCGCGATCATATCCGATTAACACCGCAGCTTGCTTTTACCAGCGGTACCCAGAAATTCGGATTCAATCAGACATCGAGTACATATGCCACCACGATCCGGACCGGCAGCAATGTATTGTTCAATACCGATAATGTTTATCTGGACGATCAGCTCGATTTTCAACCTCTTTCACTCACCATGTATCTTCGTGGAGAATATTCGGTCGGGAAATTCTTTATACAGCCACAGTTGGTACTCGATTATTATTTTCCGGCGGCCAGCCAGAACTTCAATGCCCTCTTTACCCTGAATGCCGGCTTTTTCTTCTGATCCCTTTTCTTTTAGAAAACATTCACATTTTACCTGCAACGCGTCCGTTACATTTCCGTTTTTTGGATGTACCTATTTACGTTAAATCAATTTTAACAGCGGGCAGGGATGACTGGCACTATACTTGAAAATTTAATACCGGTCTCAAGCCATTCCAAAAAACAATTAAAAAAAATGCGCATGAAAACAAAACTCCTTTCGCTTTTCGCCCTGGTACTGATGACACAGGCTGCCATGGCCCAGTTTCATTTAGGTGTGAAAGCCGGTACCAACATTACCAAGGTCGAAGGCAAATCATTTAAAGATGAGTTCCGTTACGGATACCACCTGGGCGGCTTTGCCGAGATCCGGATGGGCAATAAACTGGTACTACAGCCGGAAGTGTTGTGGAATCAGTATGCCACCCGGCTCGACAGCAATTTCAGTAACGTATACCATGATGTATTTGATGGCAACAGTAATGTTAAACTCAATTATCTGTCCATCCCGATCCTGGTCAACTACAAACTCATCGGTAATTTTATTTCCCTGCAGGCAGGTCCGCAGTTCGGCGTACTGATCGATCAGAACAAGACATTGCTGCAGAATGGCGGCAATGCGTTCAGGCAGGGTGATTTCTCCATGCTGGCCGGAGTACTGGTCAGAATGGGGCCGGTCCGGGTGAACGGACGTTATGCCGTTGGCCTGAATAATATCAGCGATATACCCGATGATAACAAGTGGAAAAGCCAGGGCTTCCAGTTATCCGTGGGTCTCGCTCTCTAAGTATCTTCGTATAGCTATGAAAAAGGCCTCCCCACGGGGAGGTTTTTTTATTTGTAATAGCCTGCTTTGCAGTTACCTGGTTTGGCAGTTCATAAATGACAGGCACGATACTTGGCAATACTGAATTCACGCTATACTTTTACCCCCGGGTCTGTTGGGCCCGGATAAAATGACAGAATGTCTAAAGAAGATAAGGATATGAATATTGAGAACTTTTTGATGCGTTCAGAAGATGACATGGACTTTTTGCCGATTATTCCCCTGAATGAAGGTGATCAGGACGACCTGAACGGGGTCGAAATTCCTGCCGAAATAGCATTATTACCCCTCCGCAACACTGTTTTATTTCCAGGGGTGGTATTGCCCATTACTGTTGGCCGGGACAAGAGTATCAAGGCCGTGAATGATGCCTACCGGGGCGATAAACTCATCGGGGTGATCGCCCAGAAAGACATTAATGTGGAAGATCCGGAAGTCAAAGACCTGGAACAGATCGGTACGGTGGCCCGGATCGTGAAAATGATCAAGATGCCGGACGGAGGCACCACGATCATCATTCAGGGAAAAAGCCGCTTCCGGGTAGAAGCCATTACCGGGGAGGACCCCTATTTCAAAGCGAAGATCGAGAAGCTGGAAGAAGAGGAGTCACCCAAGGACGAAGACTTTAATGCCTATGTGGCCAATATCAAGGACCTGGCCGCGGATATTGTACAGTTGTCGCCCAATATCCCGACTGAAGCTTCCATCATTCTCCGGAATATTGAAAATCCTTCTTTCCTGATCCATTTTGTATCCAGTAACCTGAATACGGATATCAAGGATAAACAGCGGCTGCTTGAACTGAATCATATCCGCGAACGGGCAGACCTGCTGATGCAGTTATTACAAAAAGAATTGCAGTTTGCTGAACTGAAGAATAAAGTGACCACCAAGACCCGTACCGAACTGGACAAACAACAACGGGAGTATTTCCTGCAGCAACAACTGAAAAGTATCAAGGAGGAACTGGGGGGCGACAGCAATTCGCAGGAGATAAAGGAAATGCAGAAGAAAGCCGAGGCCAAGAAGTGGCCGGCAGCCGCGAAAGAGATGTTCAAAAAAGGCATTGAGAAACTGGAACGGATGCATCCGAGCACACCTGATTTCTCTGTAGTGTACAATCACCTCGACCTGATGCTGGACCTTCCCTGGGAAGAATATACCGAAGATCATTACGATCTCAAGAAGGCCAAACAAACCCTCGATCATGATCATTACGGGATGAACAAGATCAAGGAACGGATCCTTGAGTATTTAGCAGTACTGAAACTGAAAGGGGATATGAAGAGTCCGATCCTTTGTTTTATCGGCCCTCCCGGTATTGGTAAAACATCGCTTGGCCGCAGTATTGCCAATGCGATAGGCCGCAAATATGTGCGGCTGAGTCTGGGTGGCTTGCATGATGAAAGTGAGATCCGGGGGCATCGTAAGACCTATATCGGCGCCATGCCGGGCCGAATCCTTCAATCGATCCGTAAGATCAAATCCTCCAATCCGGTAATGATCCTGGATGAGATCGATAAGGTAGGCAATGATATGCGCGGCGATCCCTCTTCGGCATTGCTCGAAGTACTTGATCCCGAACAGAACAATACGTTTTATGATAATTACCTGGAGATGGAGTATGACCTGAGCAAGGTCCTCTTTATCGCCACGGCCAATAATCTCCAGAGTATACAACCCGCCCTGCGCGACCGGTTAGAGATCATTGACCTGAGTGGCTATGCAGTGGAAGAGAAAATGGAGATCGCCAAACGTCACCTGGTACCCCGGCAGAAAGAATTGCATGGGTTGAAGAATACGAATTTCAAGATCAGTGATAAGGTACTGGAGAAGATCATCCAGGACTATACACGCGAGAGCGGGGTGCGTGAACTGGATCGTCAGCTGGCCTCCATTATGCGTTACCAGGCAAAAGAACTGGCCCTTCATGAACGGGTTAAAACCTCACTGACCGGGGATGATATTGAAGAAATTCTCGGAAAGCCGCGATATAGTAATGATCTGTATAAGACCGCAAATATGGCCGGAGTAGCCGTCGGGCTGGCCTGGACCTATGTGGGTGGCGATATACTGTTCATCGAAACCAGTATCAGTGATGGCAAAGGCGAACTGAAACTGACCGGGAACCTGGGTAATGTGATGAAGGAAAGTGCGAGTACGGCCCTGACTTATCTGCAGAGCAATGCAAAGAAGTACAAGCTCGATCCCAAATTCTTTGAAAAGAAAAATATCCATATACATGTACCTGAGGGGGCAGTACCCAAGGATGGCCCCAGTGCAGGGATCACTATGATGACGGCCATTGCATCGGCTATCACGGGCAAGCGGGTGAAGCCCTTCCTCGCCATGACCGGAGAGATCACCTTGCGCGGCCAGGTGTTGCCGGTTGGCGGGATCAAGGAAAAAGTGCTGGCCGCCAAAAGGGCCGGACTGAAAGAGATCATCCTTTGCTGGCAGAATGAAAAAGATGTACAGGAAATTGATTCCGCTTTTATCAAGGGAATGAAGTTCCATTATGTGAAAACAATGAACCAGGTGCTGGAACTGGCCCTGGATCAGAAATAATTTTAAAAATCAGTCAACCAACAAGGATTATGTACTGTTATATATCCTGCATGTTGGTTGTTTAAGGTTAGTTCCGCTTAGCGGAAATATGAAATCCCCTCTGTTCCCGGAGGGGATTTCTTTTTATATGACTTATTTTCGTTGGACATGCGGCGTCTCCTGGTCATAGCACTGTTGTTTCAACTGGCCCCGGCCGGTGCTCAAATACTTGGCGGACGTTCCGTGTTTAACTTTTTGCGGCTATCCAATACCCCGCAATTAACAGGATTGGGAGGCATTAATATTTCACAGCCTTCAGATGACATTGGAATGACATTTAATAACCCCGCGCTGTTCACCCCATCCATGCATACCCAGGTCAATGCGGTCTTCAATGATTTTTATGGGGGCATTAATGTGTTTCATTTATCCATGGGCTATCAGCATCAGCCGCTTAAAACGGATTTCACCTTCGGCCTTCATTTTTTTAATTACGGCAGCACTACGGAAACCGATGCCGGCGGAAATGTGTTGGGTAAGTTCCGGCCTGTAGACTGGGTGATGCAGGCAGGTGCATCACGCTCTTATCTGGATAAATGGAGGTATGGCCTAAACCTGAAATTTATCAGTTCCAATTACGGGCAATACCGGTCCAACGGTGTGGCCGTTGATGTTGCGGTCTTATATAAAGACACGGCCAAAGGATTTACCGCGTCTTTTATGGTGAAGCATCTGGGGGTTCAGCTGAAGCAATATGCAGGTGAACGGGAGGAACTTCCTTTTGATCTGCAGGCCGGTTTGACCAAACGACTGACCAGTGCACCATTCAGTTTTTCCCTGACGGCCCACCGGCTGCATCAATACGATATCCTATATAACGATACTGCATTCAACAACAGCAACGGTTATCCTTCATCCCCGGCCGGTTTTACGTTGGGTAAGCTATTCGATCATCTGGTACTGGGTACCACCATACATATACATCCGAAACTGGAGATCCAGTCAGGATATAACTTCTTACGTCGACGTGAACTCAGGATCGGGAACGGGTCCAATGGACTGAATGGATTTTCGATGGGAGCGTCGGTGCTACTGGATAAACTCAGCCTGCGTTATGCGAGAGCCTATTATCAGGCGGCATCAGCGTATAATCAATTAGGATTGAACCTGCCATTGAACCGGTATATCAGTGTGGGAAAGAAAGGAGAAAAAGCCGGCTGGTGATCAGGAAATGAGTTTATACAATTCAAAAGCTTCTGCATACATAGTATTGCATTGTACCCCTCTCACTTTGGCCAGTGAACGGGTGAAGTCCTCCTGCATGTAATTGCGGTGCGCCTGCGATTGATAGGCTTTTAATGAAGTGACCTTGCTGTTCAGTTCCTTTTCGGTCAGTTGCATGAAAAAATTAGTACGGAAACTGTAATTATTCCAGGGGAGTTCATACCCGGCGAAGGTGGTATTCTTAAAAGCCCGCAAGCCTTCCTGGTGGATCACCTGGTGGTCCTGGTGCACATCGGATGCAGCAGGGAGTAAAACAAGATCCGGACTGATCTTCTTATTCAGTTGCAGGAGCTCTTCGAGTATTTGTTGCCGGAACTGAGGGAGTTCACGTACTTCATAGTTAAAAAGCAGTAGCCGTTCGGGTGCAATCCCGAGTGCTGCAGTGGCTTTTTTACATTCATGCGCCAGGGTGTCGGCCGGTAAATGAGCGGGCAGTGATTTTGCACAGAGACAAAAGGCCGCATACCATACCTCTCTTCCTTCGGCACAGAATTTTGCTATCGTGCCACCACAGCCCAGTTCACCATCATCGGTGTGGGGAGCCAGTACCAGTATTTTCAGGGGATTCAGCATGGGACAAATGTACTGATTGCCGGGGAATCGACGGCATACGTGACCGATCAGTGATGACCAGGTTTGGGGTCGGTCAGGAAAAAGCTACTGTCTTTTAAAAGGGGCAGTTGCTGGTTGAACTGGTCATTCAATAAAGTCCGCAGCAGGTTTACATTACTCATGCCCTGATACGTAGTCGGGTATTTCCTGTCAGGATAACAGATCGCCTGCAGACAGGAGAACTGGAAGCGATCATACACCGGTTTATTGAACTCACGGAATCCATGATCGCCGATCAGAATAATGATCGCTTTTCGTTCTGTCAGCTTTTGCAGGGAGTTGATCAGTCCCAGCAATTGCCTGTTGCTGTATTTCAGGTAGCTTTTGAAAAGCACGCTGTCCCGTACGTCCTTCCACCGGTATTCATCTGTTTCTGTGCCGCTGCTGTCGCGGGTATACGGGTAATGCGGCATGATCAGGTGCGTGTAGACAAAGCGGGGGGATTGACTTTTTTCGTTTGCGATACGAATAGTTTTTTCCGGCAATTCCATATTGCCTTTTATCACCGGCTCATGGAAATAACGGATCAGTTTTTTTACTTTATAATTATGGGCCAATTGGAAAACCAGGTCTTTCAGGAATCGTCCGGTAAAGGTTTGTCTTGTGATAAGGGTGGTTCCTGTTGGCAGGAATTCCGGATTCATGGCTGCAGCAGTTCCGTTCAAGGGGAAGATAGAATGATTGATGACATGGTAGCCGTTTTCTTGCAGGCTATGGGTGAACCGGTTGTTATTGACCAGGTCAATGCATCGGTTTACTTCTTTGCGGTCAGCCCCGTTCGCACTGATCTCCCGTAGATAAGATAAATTCAGCATGGAGGCCATAGAATGCGTGGTATGATTGTAGTTGCTGCTGGCGCTGTCATTTACATAAAATCCCAGGGATTTCAAGCTGTCAGAGAACCGGTCATTGTTGAATCTGAAATAACCGTTTAATCCGCTTTTACCGGGGTAACCATCGGCTACGATCAGGTAGATGTCCGGTTTTTTACCATTGAAAGGACGGAGCACTGTGGTTTCTGCAGGGTATGGCCGCTGATCTTGCTGATTTAAAAAACAGAAAGTAAAGAGATCGGTAAGGATCAGCAGGGTGAACAACAGGTTCAGGTAGAGAAAGATCCTGTTCAGACCGGCACTTGTTTTTTTAATATAACGGGCTGCCAAAAAGAGCAGGATTGCAGAAACGGCAACTATAAATCGGTAGCGGCTGAAAAAAAATCCACGAAAGCCGGCCTGCAGACTGTCATAGATTGGGGCAAAGAAAAACTGGAAACACATGAGCAGGAAACCCATGAGTACGGCTTTGGGCCAGTTGCGGAAATAGAAGTTGAATAAATAGGCGAGTAACGTGCCGGCAGCCACGTAGATATTCCAGTATTCAAAGGACGGTCCAAAGCGGGCAATTTCCGGATTGGTAACCGTTGTATGAATAATGAAAAATGCCGGCAACAGCAGTAGTACCCAGAAGTGGTGGCCTGCAATATGGATGAATCGTTTCATCAGTCGATCAGGTAACTGGTTGAATCTTTTAACAGGGGCAGTTTTTGTCCGAATTGCGTATTGAACAACACCCTGAATTGATTCACATTGCTCATGCCTTTATAGAACTGACTGTAATTACTATCGGGAAAATAAACGGCATTCAGGGTGTAGAACTGATAAATGTTGTCCACTGGTCCGGAGAATTCGCGGAATCCGTGATCGCTCATCAGGATAATGACAGGAGGGGTGGGTGATCGCTCTTTGATAGCACGCACCAGATCCGTTAGTTTCCGGTTGCAGTATTTCAGGTAGCTGATAAAGGCGGGGACATTCTTTCCGAATTCTTCTGTAAGGGTATCGATCGGCAGCGGTGCACCGGTACTGTCGAAATAGTACGGTCGGTGGGGCATTACCAGATGTGTATATACAAAACGAGGCTTGTTGGTCTTCTTTGGAAAGAGTTCCCTG
>CALRQQ020000080.1:0-10635 GCA_943370345.1 Chitinophaga pinensis | reverse complement strand
TTTTCCGGGATCTGTGCACTGGTATAACCAACCGGGGAAATAAATAAACCAAACTGCACGATAAAGGGAATGATATACCGGAAGTCGCGGTACTTCACATTCATGGCCGTGAGATAAAGTCCGGGACCAAAGGAGGCGAGAAAAGCCATGATCCAGAACAGGGGCATCCAGAAGATCCGGGCTGACGGCATGTACTGATAGACCACAAATAAGATGAGCAGGATCGCAAAGGAGATCAGGAAATCAATAAAACTGGTGATCACTGAACTGGCCGGTATGATCATGCGGGGAAAATAGACTTTGGTCACGAGGCGTTCATTGCCCACCAGACTGTTGCTGCTTTCAGTTAATGCATTGGAGAAAAACTGCCAGGGCAGCAGTCCCGCAAATACAATGAGGGCATATGGCACCACACTCTGTACTTCCATTTTGGCCACTTTACCAAATACAAAAGTAAAAATGATCATGGTGAGCAAGGGACGGATGATGGCCCAGAGCACCCCGAGGGTGGTTTGCTTGTAACGCACTTTAATATCCCTCCAGCTCAGGATATAGAACAGTTCCCGGTAATGCCAGAGATCCTTCCAGTAATTCTTCTCCGCACGACCGGACTCAATAATGATTTTATACGCCATGCTTAGGATTTGCCGTTTAAAAAAGTTTCCTGGTACACACGGGTGATGCCTTCTTCAAGGGAGATGGTTGCTTTCCAGCCTGCCGCATTGATCCGGCTAACATCCATCAGCTTACGGGGCGTACCATCGGGTTTGCTGCTGTCCCATTCAATGGAACCGGTAAAGCCGGTGATCTGCCGGATCAGTCCGGCCAGATCGCGGATACTGATATCATGTCCCACCCCGATATTCACCGGTTTTGTTTCATTGTAATCCTTCATGAGAAAATAACAGGCGGCGGCGAGATCATCTGCGTGCAGGAATTCACGCAGGGGTGAGCCCGTACCCCAGAGTTGTACACTGGCCGCTCCTGATTCTTTGGCTTCATGGAATTTGCGCAGGAGGGCGGGCAGTACATGGGAGTTCTTCAGGTCGTAATTATCATTTGGTCCATAGAGATTCGTGGGCATTACGGAGATGAAGTTGCAGCCATACTGATCATGATATGCTTCACACATTTTCAATCCGGCGATCTTGGCGATGGCATAGGGTTCATTGGTGTGTTCCAATGAACCGGTCAGCAGGTATTCTTCTTTCAGGGGCTGCGATGCCAGTTTGGGATAGATACAGGAAGAACCCAGGAACAAGAGTTTCTTCACCCCGTTCACATACGACTGGTGGATCACATTGTTCTGGATCATCAGGTTGTCGTACAGGAACTCGGCGCGATAGGTGTTGTTGGCCACAATACCTCCTACTTTAGCCGCAGCTAATATGACATATTCCGGCTTTTCAGCAGCAAAGAATGCAGTAACCGCTTCCTGGTTACGCAGGTCAAGTTCAGCAGAGGTACGCGTGATGATATTGGTAAAGCCTTCGGCCTGCCATTTACGCATCAGCGCACTGCCCACCATACCGCGGTGACCGGCTATGTAGATCTTACTGTTTTTTTCCATAGTGGTAATTTTGCTTATCACCCTTCGACACGCTCAGGGTGACAACAGATGGCCTTGTCATGGTGAGCTTGCCGAACCATGCCTAAGGGTGACGAAACGAATCACTCAAACTGCCTCAGCACATTAAACCCGGCCTCCTTTAAAATCTTATTCTTCTGGAAAAGCGCGATATCCGCCGCTACCATTTCCTTCACCATCGCATCCAGGGTGTATTTCGGTTTCCAGCCCAGGACCGTGTTGGCCTTGGTGGGATCGCCGATGAGCAGGTCCACTTCGGTAGGACGGTAATAGTTCGGATCCACGGCCACCACTTCCTTACCCACCGGGAAATGAACGGCATCCGTGGAAGAAGCTACATATCCTTTCTCCGCTCCGCCTTCGCCTTTGAATTCCAGTTCCACCCCTACTTCACGGAAGGCCATCCGGATAAAGTCACGCACCGGGGTCGTGATACCGGTCGCGATCACAAAGTCCTCGGGTTTTTCCTGTTGCAGGATCAGCCACATGGCTTCCACATAGTCTTTGGCATGTCCCCAGTCGCGCTTGGCATCCAGGTTGCCCATAAACAGTTTGTCCTGCATGCCGAGTGACATCTGGGCCACGGCACGGGTGATCTTACGGGTAACAAAGGTCTCACCACGCAAGGGACTTTCGTGGTTGAAGAGAATACCGTTACAGGCGAACATATCGTAGGCTTCGCGGTAGTTCACCGTGATCCAGTAAGCATACATTTTTGCCACTCCGTAGGGACTGCGGGGATAGAATGGCGTTTTCTCACTTTGCGGTACTTCCTGAACCAATCCATACAGTTCAGAAGTGGACGCCTGGTAGATGCGGGTCTTTTTGGTCATGCCCAGCAATCTCACGGCCTCGAGTATGCGCAATGTACCGATCCCGTCGGCATTGGCGGTATACTCGGGTACATCAAAGCTCACTTTCACATGGCTCATGGCCCCGAGATTGTAAATTTCATCGGGCTGTACCTGCTGGATGATACGGATCAGGTTCGTACTGTCCGTAAGATCTCCATAATGCAAAATGAAATGACGGTTGGAAATATGGGGATCTTCATACAGACTGTCGATCCGGTCTGTGTTGAACAGGGAAGATCTTCTTTTAATACCATGTACGGTGTATCCTTTTTTCAGGAGAAATTCGGCCAGGTAGGCACCGTCTTGTCCGGTGATACCGGTAATGAGCGCTGTTTTATTCATATCAGGGAGAGGTTTATAGGTTTAGAGCGTTTAGTGGTCAGTTGTTCAGGCGTTCAGAGGGAGTGCTGCTTAGCACGATCGGAACGACTAACCCCTTCTTATATCATGTACCAATTGTATTCCTTTTCGCGTGTCCGCCAGCGGAATGCCATTGCCGCTGAGGATCCCTTCGTAAGACTTTGTGTGCAGTTCTTCGAAGCCTTCACTGAAATCGACCGGTTCGCCATTAATGGTCATGGCCCGGAAGGTTCGTTGTCCTTTTTCACGTGCCTGCACGGGCAGGTCATTTTCATCAATGCTCATGGTCCAGTTCACAAACGCCTTATCCAGCTCAAGCGTGCCGGCTGTTCTTATCTGGCTGTATTGGGTCACGTTGAGCTGTTTCACATCACCGAAAATCCATAAGAGCATGTCGAAGAAATGGAGTCCGATATTGGTGGCAATACCACCGCTTTTGGCCTCCTCTCCTTTCCAGCTGTTGAGATACCAGTTGCCGCGGGCGCTGATATACTGCAGGTCGATCTGGTATTTTTCCTGCTGAACCGTTGTTTCAATCTGCTTCCTGAGTGCGAGGATAGCCGGATGCAGCCGGAGTTGCAGTATACTGTATACCTTCCTCCCCGTTTCCTTTTCCATTTCCAGCAGGGCATCCACATTCCATGGATTCAGCACGACCGGTTTCTCGCAGATCACATCCGCGCCGATGCGTAACCCAAAACGGATATGGGCATCATGCAGGTAGTTGGGCGAACAAACGGACAAGTAATCAATCGGGGTTCCTTTTCGTTTTACTTTATCACAATACCGGTCAAATCGCTCGAACTCCGAAAAAAACTGCGCCATTGGAAAATAACCATCCAAAACCCCTACCGAATCATGCGGATCCAGGGCAGCCAGCAGATTATTACCGGATTCCCTGATCGCCCGCATGTGACGGGGAGCAATATAGCCGGCGGCGCCTATGAGCAGAAAGTTCTTCACGCAGGTTGAATGGTTGATCAGGCGGTTTACAATACAGGTCCTTTGTTAACTTGAAAGCTTATCAATTTTAACTACTGTCAGATCATCCACTAATCTGTACCCGGTACCAGTGGATCCGCAAACGGCAACCGCCTCCCTGAACTTCAGTTTCTCCCCTGCTTCACTCATCCAACCGGTCTGTTTTGCCGGATTACCGGTCAGCAGCGCATAGGCGGGTACATCTTTAGTAACCACAGCGCCGGCGCCGATAAACGCATAGCTTCCTATTTCAATCCCGCAGATGATCGTGGCATTGGCTCCAATGGTGGCCCCTTTACCGATGCGGGTGGTTTTAAATTCATTTTTCCGTTCGATGGCGCTCCGCGGATTGATCACGTTCGTAAATACCGCAGAAGGCCCGATAAACACATCATCTTCACAGATCACCCCTTCATAGAGGGATACATTGTTCTGTACTTTCACCCCATTGCCGATCACTACTTTATTACCCACAAAAACATTCTGTCCGATCACACAGTTTTCCCCGATCACGGCTTCCGGCATGATATGGGAGAAGTGCCAGATGCGGGTGCCGCTTCCGATACTACTGCCTTCATCGGCGATGGAACTGGGATGGATATAGAACAATGCTGATAGGTTGATAGGCTGACCCGTTGACAAGGCGGTTTTCGTAAATGTACCCCGTTAACTATTCAACCTGTTAAGGTCTAAACTATTTCCTGAATTCCAGATGATCCTTCCATATTTCCTCTTCCGGCAACGACTTAAAGTACTCGTACGTGGCTTTGAGTCCTTCCGCGCGGGAAATCGTAGGTTCCCATCCGAGTATTTCTTTGGCCCGGGTGATATCGGGCTGTCGTTGTTTGGGGTCGTCTTTGGGCAATGGTTTATATACGATCTGCTGGTTAGTGCCGGTCAGTTTTATGATCTCTTCGGCAAAATCCTTCAGACTGATCTCGTCGGGATTGCCGATGTTCACCGGTTGTGCATAGTCGCTCAGCAGGAGCCGGTAAATCCCTTCTACCAGGTCATCCACATAACAGAAGCTACGGGTCTGGCTGCCATCACCGAATACGGTAAGGTCCTGACCGCGGAGGGCCTGACCGATAAAGGCCGGCAGGGCCCGTCCGTCATTGAGGCGCATCCGCGGACCGTAGGTATTAAAGATCCGTATGATCCGTGTTTCCACGCCATGATAGGTATGATAGGCCATGGTCATGGCTTCCTGAAAACGTTTGGCTTCATCATATACACCGCGCGGACCAACGGGGTTTACATTTCCCCAGTAATCTTCTGTTTGCGGATGCACGAGCGGATCGCCATACACTTCACTTGTACTGGCCACAAGGATCCTTGCTTTTTTATTGAGGGCAAGTCCCAGGCAGTTATGCGTACCCAATGATCCCACTTTCAGGGTCTGGATCGGGATCTTGAGATAATCGATCGGGCTGGCCGGGGAAGCAAAATGAAGGATATAATCAAGGTGACCCGGGACATGGATGAAACGGCTCACATCATGATGATAAAAGCTGAACTGCTTCAACGGAAACAGATGCTCAATATTCTTGAGGTTACCGGTGATCAGGTTATCCATGCCGATCACTTCATAGCCTTTGCTGATAAATTTATCGCAAAGATGAGAACCCAGAAAGCCCGCAGCACCCGTAATTAAAATTCGTTTCATGCGTGGTGAATTGAATAAAGAAATAGGAAATGATTTTTCAGAAATTGGCAAAAAGCATACTGATATTGTAATCCGGGATACGACTTTTGATGCCCACGGAATTCAGTAAGGTTTCCAGGGGTTGGGATTTCA
This sequence comes from Chitinophaga pinensis, assembly GCA_943370345.1. Taxonomy (GTDB): domain Bacteria; phylum Bacteroidota; class Bacteroidia; order Chitinophagales; family Chitinophagaceae; genus JJ008. The sequence continues at coordinate 5,054 of CALRQQ020000080.1, read as the reverse complement.
GGAACTGACCATGACGGGAGTAGACCCCATAGACAAAACGAAACGCTCCTTTATTTTCCAGTTCATCATAAAAAGGGCGACCTACGGTAAAGGGTTTGCTGAGGGCCAGAGACTGTTGTTCGAGTTTTGTTCTGATCATACCGAGTGTCATCGGATGTCCCTGCTGATCCAGTCCGAGCCAGTTGCAGTTGGTACCGACGGCCATCCATCCTTCTTTTGTTTCCACTTCAAACATCGCGTGGGAGTTCAGGTTCTTGTGGAACAGGTCACTCCGCTCCGGCTTTTGTCCCTTCCCGTTGAAATAAATATAAAGGTGCCGCACGTTAAAACCGGCCAGCTGGCAGAATTTTTCCAGCAGCAGGGCCCTGTCGAAACAAAGTCCCTTTCGGGTGGTGAAATAACATTGCACATTTCCGGCACTGTCAAACGGGATGGTAAAGTGCTGTATCGTGTTCAGGACACTATCCTGTACCCTCGAAATATAGGCGATCTCGCTTTGCTGGTCCTGGTGTACCTTTTTTTTATCCAGGGTAATATCCCACTCTTTCAGAAAGGCCGTAAGGTACTTTTCATCTTCCTTCGTGATACCAGGTGCGGAATTGAATAATAAAAAAACCAGCAGGAGGATAACGAAGATCCCGATGAAGATCCTGAGTATTTTCTTCTTCAATTTAAATAGGTTTCAGATAAAATTTAGTTTTCAGCGGGTCGGCCGGCCGATACTTTCATAATAGAAACCCAGATTTTTCATCTGGGTGGTATCATAAAGGTTACGTCCGTCAAAGATCACATTGCTTTTTAATTGCCGGGTGATACGGGCAAAATCCGGTGTACGGAATTCATTCCATTCTGTGCAGATCACCAGGGCATCTGCCCCTTCAAGCGCGTCGTATTGATTATCGGCAAAGGACAATGTGCCTTTGTATTCTTTCATCACATTCGGCATGGCTTCCGGGTCAAAGGCTGTTACGCTTGCACCCATGCCGGTCAGCCGGGGGATGATCTCCAGCGCCGGTGCCTCTCTTATATCATCTGTATTGGGTTTAAAGGCCAGTCCCCATACCGCGAATTTCTTTCCGGTCAGGTCGCCTTTATAATACCGGCTGATCTTTTCAAAGAAGAAGGTCTTCTGATTGGCATTCACTTCCATCACCGCATTCAGGATCCTGAAATCATAATCGGCATCTGCGGCTGATCTGGCCAGGGCCTGCACATCTTTTGGAAAGCAGCTGCCTCCATACCCCAGACCGGGATACAGGAAATGTTTACCGATGCGGAAATCGGTTCCGATACCGCGGCGGACCATGTCCACATCGGCACCAAGGGTTTCACAAAGCACTGCGATCTCATTCATAAAAGAGATCTTGGCGGCGAGGAAACTATTGGCGGCGTATTTGGTCAGTTCAGCACTTTTTTCATCCATAAAAATGATCGGGTTGCCCTGCCGTACATACGGTTCGTAGAGCTGCTGCATCATCTTGCGGGCTTTCTCCGAACTGCTGCCGATGACCACGCGGTCGGGTTTCATAAAGTCTTCCACCGCGGCGCCTTCGCGTAAGAATTCCGGATTGCTTACCACATCGAAACAGTCAGCAATATCCGCTGAGGCACTGGCCAACACATGTTCCCGCACTTTTTCCGCAGTACCCACCGGCACAGTGCTTTTATCAACGATCACTTTATAATCGCCGGGCTGCAGGAGCTTGCCCAGGTCTTTTGCCACGCCGAGAATATACTTCAGGTCCGCACTGCCATCCTCACCGGGAGGGGTGGGCAGGGCCAGGAAAACGATCTCCGCACCACGGATCCCCTGTTCGAGGGAAGTGGTAAAGTGAAGACGCCCTTCTTTAATATTTCGGGAAAATACTTTTTCGAGTCCGGGCTCATAGATCGTGATCTCGCCCGCACTGAGTTTACTGACTTTATTTTCATCGATATCAATACAGGTCACTTCATTCCCTGTATCGGCGAAACAGGTGCCGCTGACCAATCCAACATAACCGGTACCAACTACTGCAATTTTCATGTCCTTTCTGTTTAGATAATTCGTTTCAGGTATTCGCCATAACCGCTCTTGGCCAGTTCCACTGCAATGGCATCCAGTTCTGCACGGTTGATAAATCCATTGCGGTAGGCGATCTCTTCAATACAGCCGATCTTATTGCCTTGTCGTTTCTCGATCACCCGTACAAACTCACTCGCATCGCTCAGTGAGTCAAACGTCCCGGTATCCAGCCAGGCAGTACCCCGGTCGAGCAGGGCCACTTTCAGGTCGCCGCGACGAAGGTATTCCTTGTTCACATCGGTGATCTCGTATTCGCCCCTTGCGGAAGGTTTCAGCTCTTTGGCGATCTTCACCACCGAGTTGTCATAAAAGTAAAGGCCTGGGACTGCAAAATTAGACTTGGGTTTAACCGGCTTCTCTTCAATACTCAGTGCATTGTAATGTTCATCAAATTCCACCACGCCGTAACGTTCGGGATCGGCTACCTGGTAAGCAAACACATATCCGCCTTCTACATTGACCAGGTCTTTGAGTTGCTTACCCATACGGGTTCCATAAAATATGTTATCCCCCAGTACAAGGGCAACTTTATCATCACCGATGAATTCCTCACCGATCACAAATGCCTGGGCCAGTCCGTTGGGCACTTCCTGGATCGCATATTCAAAGCGGCAGCCCAGTTTGCTTCCATCGCCGAGCAGTCGTTTAAAAGAAGGATTGTCCTCCGGGGTAGTGATAATTAAGATTTCGCGAATACCGGCCATCATCAGTACCGACAACGGATAATAGATCATCGGTTTGTCGTAGATGGGCATTAACTGTTTGGAAATGGCCTTGGTGATCGGGTAAAGCCGGGTTCCGGAGCCGCCGGCGAGGATGATTCCTTTCATAAGGGAGGTTTAGGGGTTTAGTGGTTTGTCGTTTACTCGTACAGAGGCAGATCAACATGCATGACCAGAACGTCTGGATAACCAAACGTCCGGACTATTTGATCAGTTTCTGTCTTTATACTGCTCATCATAATAATGCTGATAGGCGCCGCTGGTAACGTGTTGAAGCCATTCAGTATTGTGCAGGTACCAGTCTATTGTCTGGGAAAGACCTTCTTCGAAGGTAACGGAGGGGGCCCATCCCAGTTCCTTGTTGATCTTTGTGGCGTCTATCGCATAGCGGCGGTCGTGTCCGGGACGATCTTTTACGTAAGTGATCAGTACTTCACTGGTACCCGGCGCATTGCCCAGTTTTTCGTCCATTTGCTTGCAGAGCAGTTTAACGAGGTCAATATTGCGCCATTCATTGAAGCCGCCGATATTGTAGGTTTGTCCGTTCTGCCCGTTATGGAATACACTGTCGATGGCCGTGGCATGGTCTTTTACAAAGAGCCAGTCGCGGGTATACAAACCGTCGCCATAAACCGGTAAGGGCTTTTTCGTAATGATATTATTAATAAAGAGCGGGATCAGTTTTTCGGGGAAGTGATTAGGTCCGTAATTATTGGAGCAGTTACTCACCACCACAGGCAATCCGTAGGTATCGTGATACGCCCTGACGAAATGGTCACTGGCAGCTTTGGAAGCGCTGTACGGAGAGTGCGGGTCGTATTTAGTGTCTTCGGTAAAGAAGCCCGTATCACCCAGGGCACCGTAGACTTCATCGGTGGAAACATGATAAAACCGTTTTCCTTCATAGTTGTCCTTCCAGAAATGGCGGGCCGTATTGAGCAGATTAACGGTACCGATCACATTGGTATAGACAAAGTCCATCGGGGAAATAATGGAACGGTCCACATGACTTTCTGCGGCCAGGTGAATGACAGCATCCGGTTGGTGTAACACGAAGATCCGTTCAATGGCGTCTTTGTCCAGGATATCCGCTTTTTCAAAGAAATAATTGGGTGCGTTTTCAATATCCCGCAGGTTTTCGAGGTTACCTGCATAGGTCAGCGCATCGAGGTTGACGATCTTGTACGTCGGATATTTCGTTACAAAAAGGCGCACGACATGTGAGCCAATGAAGCCAGCACCGCCGGTAATTACGAGGGTCTTGTTAGTGTTCACGGATGAGGGGTTATAGGTTAGGTAAAGGTAATGGTTGAACTATTTATTCTTTTATCCCGGACTGCTGGTAATACCAGGCAAACGTGATCTTCAGTCCTTCTGCTACGGAAACCGCCGGGGCATATCCAAGCTGCGTCCTGGCTTTTGAAATATCGGCAAGACTATGTTTTACATCGCCCAGTCTTTCCGGTCCGAATTCCGGTTGCAGGCTGGTTTTAGCCTCCTTATTAAGTCCATTAAACAATTCCAGCAGGGAAGTTTGTTCTCCGCAGGCAATATTATAGACCTGGTTCACGGCCTCCCTATCGGTGGTAAAGAGTGAAAGGATATTCGCCTGTACCGCGTTGGCAACAAATGTAAAATCACGGCTATGCGAACCATCTCCGTTGATCTTTGGCGGATACTGTTTGATCAGCGCTTCGGCAAAAAGCGGAATCACGGCGGCATAAGGTCCGTTGGGATTCTGACGTGGTCCGAAAATATTAAAATAGCGAAGTCCTATAAATTCCATCTGGTACAGGCTGGCATATACCCGTGCGTACAATTCATTTACATACTTGGTCACGGCATAAGGAGAGAGCGGGTTGCCGATCTTGTCTTCCACTTTGGGCAATCCGGGATGGTCGCCATACGTGGAGGAGCTGGCCGCGTATACCACCCGTTTGATACCGGCTTCTTTGGCCGTGGTAAATACATTCAACGCTCCGGTGATATTTACATCATTGGTGGTCAGCGGATCGTTGATCGAACGGGGAACCGAACCGAGTGCCGCCTGGTGCGTGATGGCATCAATCCCCTCCACCGCTTTCTTACAGGTTTCAAAATCCCGGATATCCCCTTCCAGGAATTCAAAGCGGGGGTCAGACATATAGGGTTCAATATTCTTCAGGAACCCGGTTGACAGATTATCCAGTACCCGGACAAAAGCCACACGGTTGTCCTTTAACAAGGCTTCCACCAGGTTTGAACCGATAAATCCCGCACCACCTGTT
>CALRQQ020000079.1:0-10666 GCA_943370345.1 Chitinophaga pinensis | reverse complement strand
TAAGGGTGGCTGCTATCATTGATAAGTATGGAATTACCGACGTTTGGGATTGGGCGTACGGGCCCACTATTACCAGCAAATCAGCCACCCAATGGCTTGGAGATAAAGCGAAGGACGAGTCATTTGCAAAATCTGTCTCGCCGGTGAATTATATCACAAAGGACAGCCCGCCGGTTTTCATCGTACATGGGGATGCTGATCCTACAGTACCTTTTCAGCAGTCTGTTGAGTTGCATAAGAAGCTGCTGTCTTTGGGTGTGAAAACGGAGTTCATAACGGTAACAGGCGGGTTGCATGGCAAATTTGACAAAGAGAAAAACAGTGAAATCAATAAAGCCATAATAAAGTTTATTGAGGAACTAAATTTGTAATGTGTAAGAACTTTTTTCTTGTGCCATTTTTTCTGCTTTTGTGCTTTCAATCAGCATATGGCAATACTCCGTCACGGGTCAAATTGGAGAAAGTGCTTAGAAAAGGCATACTTAAGCAAGCCACATGGGCGATGGGTGAACTGCCTGTTACAGTTACAGCTACCCAATGTGATCGTTCTGCAGGCGGAGTTCATGATTTTTATTCTGAAGGTGATTATTGGTGGCCCAACCCGGCAGATCCCAACGGGCCCTATATTCAGAAGGACGGGTTGACCAACCCGGATATTTTTACACCACATCGTAAAGCGATGATCCGCTTTAGTCAGATCATCGGCTCTTTGACTTCTGCTTATATTATTACAAAGGAGATGAAATATGTTTCCCATGCAATGACTCATTTGAGAGCGTGGTTTATTGATGAGCAGACTTTAATGAATCCTTCACTATTGTATGCACAAGCTATTAAAGGCAGGGCTACCGGCAGGGGTATTGGTATAATAGATATGATCCATATGATCGAAGTGGCCGAGAGTGTGCCGGTGATCGAAAGATCGGGAGTGGCAAATACAGGGGAAATTCAAAAAATCAGGAACTGGTTTTCTCAGTACCTTGAATGGGTGACAACACATCCGTATGGTATTGAGGAACGAGAGGCAAGGAACAATCATGGCACCTGCTGGGTGATGCAAGTGGCTGTTTTTGCAAGACTTGCCGGAAACAAGGTATTACTTGATTATTGTAACAACCGGTTTAAAACGGTCTTATTGCCCGGTCAGATGGATCAAACGGGTAGCTTCCCGCTGGAATTAAAACGAACAAAACCCTACGGATATTCTCTCTTTAACCTGGATGCCATGACAACCATTTGTCATATCTTATCATCCGATAAGGAAAACTTATGGGATTTTAAGCTGGAGGATGGAAGAACTATGAAAAAAGCAATTGATTTTATTTTTCCTTTTGTTATAAATAAAAAAAGATGGGAATATCCGCCAGATGTGATGTATTGGGATGAATGGCCTGTTGCACAACCTTTCCTGGTATTTGGGTATATGAAGTATCGATCTAAACGCTGGTGGAACAGCTGGAGGAAACTGGAACATTTTCCGCAGAACGACGAAGTGATCAGAAATCTGCCAGTCCGGAATCCGTTAATCTGGTTAGTTGAATAAATTATTAATAGTAAGTTTAAATTGTACACATGAAGAAATCAAAAGGGCTGATAGCCGGTCTCTTTTTAATGGGTGTTTTTCAGGGATTTTCGCAGCAAACACAGAAACCGAATATCCTGTTTATAGCTGTAGATGACTTAAAGCCAGCTTTAGGGTGTTATGGAAATATGGTGGTAAAAACTCCCAATATTGACCGGCTGGCAAAAATGGGTACTGTTTTCCTGAACAATTACTGTCAACAGGCAGTTTGTGGTCCTACCCGGGCCAGCCTTATGACCGGTATGCGTCCTGATATTACGAAGGTGTGGGATCTTAAGACTCAGATGCGTGACATGAACCCCGATATTGTTACGCTGCCGCAGTATCTGATTACACAAGGGTACACAACTTCCGGTATTGGAAAGATTTTTCATCCCAGCAGTGCAATAAAAAAGGTGGACCCTGTATCCTGGAGTATACCTTACCTGGAATTAAAAGAAACAGATTTTGCCAACGGATTGGGTTTCCCTGCAAATGCACAATACCAGAAAGCGGAGAATAAAGCCATGTTTCCTCCCAAAGAAAAAGGAAAAGGAATGGCCAGGAAAGATGACGGTGATGATGAAGCACCCGTAAGTGTAAAAGGGCCTTCATCTGAGTGTATTGATGTGCCGGATAATGCCTATAATGACGGCGTTTACGCACTGAAAGCGAAGGAACAAATAATAACATTGTCAAAGGCCGGGAAACCTTTTTTTATGGCTGTTGGTTTTCATAAGCCTCATCTTCCTTTTGTGGCTCCCAAAAAATACTGGGATATGTATAACCGGGAAGACATGCCATTAGCGTCATTCCAGGAACATGCAAAAGACGGCCCATTGATCGCATATCATAAATCCGGCGAATTAAGAAATTACACGGATATACCTGCCTATGCCACATTGCCCGGTGAAGAATTACGTATTGGATTGAAAACGGAGAAGCAAAAAGAGCTGATACATGGTTATTATGCTTCAGTATCCTACATGGATGCCCAGGTGGGTATTCTCTTAAATACGCTGGAGTCCCTGGGTACCTTGAATAATACCATAATTGTTCTATGGGGTGATCACGGTTGGCATTTAGGGGATCATGATCTTTGGGAAAAACACACCAATTTTGAGCAGGCTACCCGATCCCCTTTGATAGTGGCAGCACCGGGCTTTAAAGCCGGAAAAACATCTTCCCAGTCAGAACACCTGGATATTTTCCCCACGATCTGTAATCTGGCCGCGGTTCCGGTTCCTGTTCATTTGCAGGGGAAAAGTTTAAAACCACTGATGGAGAATAATAAAGCTACCGTCAAGGACTTTTCTGTAAGTCAATATCCCCGGAAATTGCCAAAAGAAGAAGTAAAGAAAATGGGATATGATGATAATAAAATAATGGGCTACAGCATACGTACCGATAAATACCGCTATACCATCTGGATGGGAAATTTCACCAGCGATCAGCCTTTTTCTGCCGGAAAGATCTATGCAAGTGAATTATATGATTATGTAAAGGATCCGCAGGAAAAGGTAAATGTGGTGAATGACCGGTCCTATGCAGCTGTCTCAAAAGAAATGTATAATAAAGTGGTTGAATTCTTTAAGTCACAGGAAAAAGTCCGGTAGTGCTCTAAAAGTTCAATAAGTAAGCTAAAAATAAATCTATGCTATATAAAGTGATAACTGACAGGATCCTGAAAATCGCCCTCGTGCTGCTGATCGCTTTGCCGGCATTTTCCCAGCAAAACACGAAGCCCAACATCCTGTTTCTGGCGATAGATGATTTAAAGCCAATTTTAGGTTGCTATGGAAATACGCAGGTAAAGACCCCGAATATTGACCGGTTGGCAAATATGGGAACGGTGTTCATGCGCAATTACGTGCAACAGGCCGTTTGCGGTCCTACCAGGGCCAGTTTAATGACAGGTAAACGGCCGGACTATACAAAAGTGTGGGATCTGAAAACGAGAATGAGGGATATCAATCCTGATATTTTAAGTTTGCCACAACACCTGATTACTCAAGGGTATACAACACTGGGCATTGGAAAAGTATATGACCAGCGTTGTGTGGATAAGGATTTGGATAAACCTTCGTGGAGTGTACCTTACTACAAGACCGATAATAAGTACTTTGGATCATACGGTGAACCGGCTGAAGGCAGGTATCAGTTACCTGAAACAAAAGTACTGGCTGAAAAATATATCAAAGAGGCTTTAGAGAATGGAAAAACAAAGGCAGAGGCGAATGAGTACGTGCAAACGAAAATCAAACCTTCAGTCGAATCAGCCGATGTACCTGATTACGCTTACACTGATGGTGCCAATGTTTTACAGGCAATTGATATACTGGGTCAGCTCAAAAAGGCAAACCAGCCCTTCTTTTTTGCCGTTGGTATTTCAAAGCCCCATTTGCCTTTTGTGGCTCCCCAAAAATACTGGGATTTATATAACAGGGAGGATATGCCATTGGCACCGTTTCAGGAAAAATCCGCCAATGCAGTGGATATCGCCTATCACAATGCAGGTGAAATGAGGGGCTATACGGATATCCCACCCCTCACTTCTTTTACTGACCAAAAGCCGTATGGCATCACATTGCCAGTTGATAAACAAAAAGAACTGATCCATGGTTATTTCGCAGCCATTTCTTACATGGATGCACAGGTCGGCAAATTACTGAACACCTTAGATTCACTGGGTTTAACTAAGAATACCATCATCGTTTTCTGGGGTGATCACGGATGGCATTTGGGCGACCATAATCTATGGTGCAAACACACCAATTTTGAACAGGCAACCCTGGCCCCCTTGATTATTTCGGCCCCCGGATATGCGCCGTCTAAAACCAGTTCACAAACGGAACATATAGATATTTTCCCAACTTTATGTGACCTTGCAGGAGTGCGTATACCTGACATGCTCGATGGGAAAAGCCTCGTGCCGCTGATGAAGAATCCTGCTGCCACTGTAAAGGACTATTCCGTTAGTCAGTATCCAAGAAGCGGCGTTACTGCAGAAAATGAGCGTTTGGGGTATGCCGACCCCAATGCTATGGGTTATTCCATCCGAACAAAACAATTCCGCTATACGATCTGGATGGGGAATGGGTTTAGAAGCAACATGCCATTTGATAAAAAGCTGGTCATTGGTATCGAATTGTATGATTACAAAAAAGACCCGCTGGAAAAAGCGAATGTGGTCAATCACAGGAAATACAAAAAGGTTACTGCCGTAATGCATGCAAAAATGTTAGCTTTTTTTGAATCACAGGTGCGATAACATTATTTTGGTATGAGAAGTATGAAAAATATGTGCGGGCTGTTCTTCCTGATCGGGTTCGGTCAGTTGGTTAAAGGACAGCAGCCTGTAACAGAGAATGTACCGGCGGACACTTTGCTTTCGTTGACAAAATCCTGCTGTACTTCAAAAATACCAGACAGGTTCCTGCTCGCAAAGAAAACAAGTTTTCATTCTGGTGCACAATCGATCATGACTGACCCAGGCAAATTTGAAGGTATGGTCTGGATCGAGGGTGGAACATTTGCCATGGGAGCTGATAATGAACAGGGCCGGAGGGATGAATATCCAAAGCATACAGTTAAAGTGAACAGCTTTTATATGGATGCAACGGAGGTTACAAACAAACAGTTTGCTGCATTTGTAAACGCAACGGGATATATTACTACAGCCGAAAAGGATGTTAATTGGGATGAAGTCAGAAAACAATTGCCTGAAGGGACTCCCAAGCCCGCTGACAGTATGCTGAAAGCGGCCTGTCTTGTATTTGTTCAAACCAGTAGTGAAGTCGATCTCCGTGATTATAGTCAGTGGTGGGAATGGAAGAGGGGCGCCAACTGGAAACAGCCGAAGGGGCCGGGTAGCAATATTATCGGGAAAGATAATTATCCGGTCGTGCATATCAGCTGGGATGATGCAATGGCTTACTGTAAATGGGCAGGGAAACGGTTGCCGACAGAAGCTGAATGGGAATATGCAGCAAGGGGTGGGTTAATAAATAAGGTGTATACATGGGGTAGTGCAGGTGTGGATTCGGGGAAGTCGAAATGTAATTTCTGGCAGGGTCAATTTCCCTTTAGGAATGACACCATTGATGGTTTCGCCGGGGCGGCACCTGTAAAATCATTTCCGGCAAATGGCTTTGGACTGTATGATATGGCCGGAAATGTATGGGAGTGGACCGCTGATCTTTATCACCATGATTATTATTCGACCTTTGAGTTTATAGAAGTAGCGGATAATCCGGCAGGTCCTGCAACGAGTTATGATCCGGATGAGCCCTGGGTCCCTAAAAGAGTCATGCGGGGCGGATCTTTTTTATGTAACGAGTCATATTGCAGTGGCTACCGGGTAGCTGCCCGTATGAAATCATCCGCCGATTCAGGTATGGAGCACCTTGGGTTCAGGTGTGTGGCGGATAAGTAATTAATAGAAGAAAATGGCAGGTATAAAACAGATAACATGTCAGTGAAATACATATTCATTTCGGCTTTTTTTCTATTTGCCGTCACCGATACATTTGCCTATAAACTGGATAGCCATCCGGTACGTTATGCGGATACTCCAGCCATAGATAATGAGTATGTCCGGGTTTATCAAAATAAGGCAGTTTGCACTACTGCATATTCGGACAGTTTTGGAACAAGGGTGATCGTAGCATTAAATAAAGTAAGCATTAAGTGTGGCAGGGGCAGTATAAAATTAAAACGCGGCAATATTGCAGTTTTCAGGGAAAATGAGTGGTACAATGCACCCCAAGGCGAGTATTTTGAAGTGGCATTCAGAAAGAATCATCCTGCATTAAAAAAGCCCGAACAGTGGATAGAGCCACTAAAAAATACAATGGTTTACGAGGATGAACAGATCAGGGTATTTGAAGAACGATTAGCCCCAGGAGATGACAGGGAATTACATAGTCATGCACAAAGAGTGGTTGTTCGGTTGAATGAGGTGCAGCTGACAGATCCGCGGTTCTATCCGGATGGACAACCCGGAACAGGAATTCAGGTACAGAATACTGTTCGGTTTGCAGAACCTGTGGTGCATGTGGTCCGGAACCTGAGCAAGATACCGCTGTTTAATATTGTAATTGAGTTTAAAACATCCGGCAACTGAATCTGCCAGCTATATGAGTAATCTGACTAACCATTTTAACAAAAAGACCTTGAAGAGTAGCTTATTGCTGTTTGCCTGTTTCAGTTTATTTCAGTTTACTGGCCTTGCTCAGCAGCAAACCGGTAAAAAACCAAATGTCATAGTTATTTTAACTGATGATATGGGGTATTCAGACATCGGATGTTTTGGGTCAGAAGTCAGCACACCCAATATTGATAAACTTGCTGCAAATGGCCTACGGTTCACTCATTTCTATAATACAGCCCGTTGCAGCCCTACCCGCGCATCATTACTTACGGGTTTGTATCCTCACCAGGCCGGAATGGGGCATTTGTCCACGGAAAATTTTAAAGAAGCCGGCTACGCGGATGATTTGAGTAAGAATGCAGTAACAATGGCAGAGGTTTTTCAGCAAGCGGGATATGCTACCTATATGACTGGCAAGTGGCATATTGCTAAAAGTATAAGCTCGGTTGGAGATAAATCTAACTGGCCCGTTCAACGGGGATTTCAGCGATTCTTCGGTACGTTGAATGGGTCGGGAAGTTTTTATGACCCGGGTACATTGATCAGTAACAACACATTCATTTCCCCCGGGAAAGACTTTTATTATACCAATGCGATCAGTGATACGGCTGTTAAATTCATTAATGAGAATCCCGCAGATAAACCATTTTTCTTTTACATCGCCTATACTGCTGCGCACTGGCCATTGCATGCACCGGAAAAGGAAGTGCTGAAATACAAGGGTATGTACGATAAGGGTTGGGATGCAGCCCGCCAATATCGCTTTGAAAAACTAAAAAGCCTCGGTATCATCAGCCACACAGCGGTACTTACAGAACGGGGAGTGACTATTCCGGAATGGAAGGATGAGCCTATGAAAGAGTGGCAAGTCCGGCGTATGGAAGTGTATGCGGCGATGATCGATATCATGGATCAGGGAATTGGCAGAATCATCTCAGCACTCGAAAGCAAAGGGGAACTGGCCAACACCATTATATTCTATATGCATGATAATGGGGGGTGTGCCGAACCCCTGAATTCCAATCAGCCAGAGATACCGCCCACTGCAGAACAAAAAGCAGGCAAAACATATGCAGCGGATTCTGTTTTTGCCGGCAGACAACCCCAATATACCCGGAACGGTCTATTTGTGAGAAGCGGAAAGGGCGTGATGGCCGGTCCGGCTGATAGTTGGGTCGCTTATGGGGAAGAATGGGCAAATGTTAGTAATACCCCATTCCTGTTGTATAAGCACTGGACACATGAGGGGGGCATTGCCACTCCGCTGATCGTTCATTGGCCCAAAGGGATTAAAACAAAAGGGCAACTCCGTACTCAACCCGGTCATTTGATAGATATCATGGCGACTTGTATTGATATTGCCGGCATCAAATATCCTAAACAGTTCCATGGATATGAGATTCTTCCTTTTGAAGGGAAAAGTTTGAAACCTGCTTTTTCAAATAAACCAGTCAGGCGTGAATTACTATTTTGGGAGCATGAAGGTAACCGGGCTTTACGGGTTGGTAAGTGGAAATTGGTGGCACGGACTGCAAAAAATAAGGTCTTTCTGTCAACCGATGAAGATGCCTGGGAATTGTATGACATGGAGAATGACCCCTCCGAAACAAAAGACCTGGCCCTGTTATACCCGGAGAAAGTGAAAGAAATGTCAGCACTTTGGGAAAAGGAGGCCATCCGTACAAAGGCAAAGCCATGGCCCTGGGGAACTCCGAAATAATATTAACACTGAAAATGAAACTATGAAAAGGAATTTGATTTTATTACTTATAATGTCCCTTGGAGGAATTGCAATAACCTCATCTTTTTTACCGGAAAGATCAGGAGCGGGTAAAAATGCTTTTTCGGGATCTGATTATAGCCGGCTTTTTCCCGAAAAGACCTCGCAGGCAGAGGTTGGCCCAAATGTATATAGTGACACAAGGGTTTCGCAGGAAGCTGTCCGGTACCCAAACCGCGGAATGGGCAATGGGCAGACAAATAAAGTTGAAACCGGAAAAAGACCGGATATTCTGCTGTTCATAGCTGATGATATGACCTCTGTTGATTGTGAACCTTACGGAAACCCTGATGTGAAAACGCCAAACCTTGCCCGGCTTGCCAAAGAGGGAATGTGTTTTGATAATATGAACAATGCTACCGCTATGTGCGGACCAACAAGGCAAAGTTTGTATACAGGAATATTCCCTGTCAGAAATGGCAGTTACCCTAATCATGCTCAGGTATATGATAATATTGTGAGTGTCGTGCAGCATTTCAAAGGGATTGGTTATCGGGTCGCTCTGATCGGCAAACAACATTACGCACCACTGGCCAATTTCCCGTTTGAATATCTGGGTGGAAGAAACAGCGATAATGGAGAGGGCATCGATATAAACCTTGCTGATGCGGAGAAATGGATTGATAAGGATAAGTCTAAACCCTACCTGTTGATTGTAGCCACCAATCAGCCACATGGTCCCTGGACGAGGGGAAATCCTGAACTGTATGATGCAGATAAATTGACCATTGCGCCGTACATGGTGGATACGAAACAAACGAGGGAAAGCCTGGTGAAATATTATGCAGAGATAACCTATGCTGATAGTCTGGTTGGTACTTGTATGAACATGGTTGACAAAAGGAACAGGAATAATACCCTTTTTCTTTTTGCGAGTGAACATGGAACCTCATTGCCTTTTGGCAAATGGACATGTTATAATATGGGGCTGAAAGCGGCTTTTATTGCCCGTTGGCCCAAAGTGATCAAGCCATCAACGCGCACAGGGATACTGGCCCAATATATTGATGTGGTGCCCACTTTATTTCAGGCGGCCGGGGGGAAGCCCGAAACCTTAAGAGGTAATAAGGAGAAAACGATGCGTCTGGATGGGAAAAGCTTTTATGCAACATTGACAGGTCAGCAGACTCAAGTTCGTTCATATGTTTATGGTGTACACACTACAAGAGGTATAAAAAACGGGTCAGATAATTACCCGGTACGTTCCATTCAGAATATGGAGTATAAATTGATCTGGAACCTTAACTATAGTGAAACATTTTACTGTTCAGCATCAAGAGAGGGAAATAAACTGTATGAGGGATGGCTTGAAAAGTCTAAAAAGAATCCAGCTCAATACGCGCATGCTTTATTGTACCGGACAAGACCCGAGTTTGAGTTATATAATATAAAGAAGGACCAGTATGAACTGAATAACCTGGCCAATGAACCTTCCCTGAAAGAGGTAAGGAACAGATTATTTGCTGAATTACAAAAGTGGATGAAGCAGCAGGGCGATAACGGAATTGAAACCGAGTGGAAAGCTTTAACAAGGTTTAAAGGCGATACATTGAACTGGAAAAATTCGGCGGATTAGGAAATGGGTGTAAAAGTGATGTAATTGATGACAAGAGTTATTTCAATAAAAATATTCATATTAGGTATAACAGTATTCAGCTTTCAGCTGGCTTCTGCACAAATACGTGTAAATGATCCGGAGCAGTTTAAGGCGGCCCTTACTGAAGTAAATGCCGGTGATACTATTGTCTGGAAAAACGGCAGATACACGGATCTGAAAATCGATTTTTCGCCAGCTAGAAATGGAAGTCCGGGACATGCAATTGTGTTAAAAGCCGAAACAGCTGGGAAGGTCTTATTTTCTGGCAGGTCGCAGATCTTAATCGGAGGGGATTATCTCCAGGTCGAAGGTTTTTTATTTGAAGGTAATTGTACACTTGAAAATGACGAGCATGTGATCACTTTTAGGTCAAAAAAGGATGCCTCCTATTGCCGCGTGACCAATTGTGCGGTGGTGAATTATTCGCTTACAGAGGAAAGCGGGAAAACCAATTATTATATGAATGTGGTAGGGAGATATAATGAAGTGGACCATTGTTATTTTAAAGGTAAGTTGAATAAAGGGCCTGTACTGGTAGTGGAGTACAAAATGGATAAAGGGTATCAACCGGGTAGT
>CALRQQ020000078.1:0-10747 GCA_943370345.1 Chitinophaga pinensis | reverse complement strand
TCACATCATCCACCGGTGTGCCACTGCTCATGTCGAAAAACTTAGCATCGTTGTCAGAGGAAACATAACTGGTTTTAACACCGGTTTCAAAACGTGCGCCTTTGGCCAATGGATTGCTATAGTCTGCTTTGGCAGTGCGCAGGATCAGTTTTCCCTGCTGATCGCCGTTCAGCAGATAGTCTGGTTGCAGCGAACCACCGTTGAGCCGGTAATATTTGGTGGCGTTGCTGGTAAGTGCAGACGAACTGTATTCGCCATAATCTGCATCGATCGTTAATTCTTTACCGGTGGTATTGAAACTGTGTTTGTAATTGATATTGGCAACCGTGTTCCCGTTATCGTTGGTATTATAGGCACGGGTCTGGAAGGTAGAAGCCTGCTGGTGGGCCGCATCTATCACAACCGAATTATTGTTGATGGTGGTATTGAATGAGCCTGAATTTCGTGTAACCACAAAACCAATGATATTCTTTTTATCAGGAAAATAATCGGCGCCTACCCGTACCGTATGAAAACCGGCCGGTGTTCTCGCAAAATTATCCTTCAGATCGCCGCCATTGTACACGCTGTTGGTATAGAAGTTTCTATCGAGAAACAGGTGATTCATATTGATCCGGTATGAATAGTTATAGTTGCCAAAGAGATTTACTTTTTTATCACGGTAGTTAACCGTAGCGCCGGCGTTGGCTTTGGCATATACACCCTGTCCGTAACCGGCTGTCAGGGTTCCATTGGCACCCATGCGCTGGTCTTTTTTCATACGGATATCTATGATGCCCGAATTGCCTGCTGCATCATACCTGGCGGAGGGGTTGGTGATGAGGTCTATCCGCTCAATCGCATTGGAAGGAAGTCCGCGCAGGTAATTGGCCAGTTCAGCGCCTGTTAGCGGAGAAGGTTTTCCATCAATCATAATGATCACACCCTGGCGACCGCGCATCGCAATCACATCATTCTGGTCGATGGTAACACCGGGCGAGCGTTCCAGTACATCCATAGCGGTACTGCCGGCACTGACGATGCTGTTCTCCACATTTACGACCAATCTGTCTGATAAACGCTGGATAAAAGGTTTTCTGGCCGTTACCACTACTTCGCCGATTTCTTTGGCGCTGGGCTGCAGTACGATATTGGCTAATCGAAGGTTCAACTGCTCCTGGCTGAGAACAATTACTGCTGAGTATTGTGTGGCATAATTCACAAAAGAAGTTCTTACAAGATAGGTTCCCGGACGGATATTATCCAGCTCGGCCAAACCATTTTTATCAGTGATCGCCGTTTTAGCGAGCGAAGAATCTTTGCTTTTCAATAATTCTACGGTTGCATTCTCTATCGGCTGGTTTTTTTCATTCAGAATGGCAGCGGTGATCTTTCCTCTTTCTGCTACCTGGGCAAGTAAGGGCAGACTTACCAGACAGAACAGACTCAGGCAGAACAGGTATACTTTCTTCATAACAACAGAAACTTTTGCTAAAATTCTTCTGTTATCAATCCTTTTCAACGCGTTGTTATACAAGCAGTCAAATCAGATAGATGAAAGGGTTGTTACCAGCAACACCGTGTCCGTTTTTTACATAACAACAAAGCAAGCGGGATCGCTTGCTTTGTAAAAGATGGGGAAATGGTTATTGAAAGGGGTCTGCATATTTCAGGTCGGTGGTAATGGCCACATCTGTGAGGGTCTGTAAAAAAGCCAGCAGTTTCTGCCTGTCCTGCGCGGCTACACCATGTGCAGGAATATTGCTATTCAGCATGGCTTGCAGGCTATTGACACTGCCATTGTGAAAGTACGGGGGTGTATTGGCAATATTGCGCAGACTCGATGATTTGAATCTTCGTTGGTTATTGATACCGAGATCAGCAGGATCGGCCAGCGCAAAACCCGCGGTGGGGTTGGAGGTCAGGAACATGGGCGGCGCATGGCAACCTGCGCAGGGAATATTACCGGCCGTCAGAAACAGGGTTTCGCCATCCCTTTCGTCTGCGGTAAAGCTGGCCAGACCCTGTTTCACCTGGTCATATTTGGATTGGGTGGTTACGATGGAACGTACAAACTGTGCCAGTGCCCGGGCTACCCTGTTTTCATTGATCTCGGTTGTGCCGAAGGCTTTTTGAAATAAAGCAGGATAATAAGACTGCGCCGAAATTTTACTCAGGGCTTCGGTCATGGTTAATCCCATTTCTGTGGTATTCTGTATGGGTTGTAATACCTGTTCTTCCAGGGTGGCGGCACGCTCGTCCCAGAACATTTTGCCCGAGCGGTAAAAACGCACATTCAGTAAAGGCATCGAATGCCTGTCTGTAAGTCCACCCAGAAAACCTCTGCTTTTGATAGCGGAATCGGAAAAAGAGAGATCCTGCCTGTGACAGCTGCCGCAACTGATGGTATTGTTCTTCGAAAGTTTTTTATCGTAGAACAAAACCCTGCCCAGGCTTGCGCCATCGTTGGTAATGGGATTATTGGCAGGTGTATTATCTGACGGCGGTAGCGCTGCGGCAATATGTGCAGGCAGGGAAAAATTGCCGTAATTAAAATTGGTGGCTGGTAACTGTGGTGTGGTAACGGTGGTACTGGTATTGGTGCCCGATGATACGGTGGCAGCCGCATCCGTTTTAGCGCAATACTGAAAAAGCGTGGCCATAACGCCTAAGCATAGGAGAACACCTGTTTTTTTCTGCTTCATACTGGTTGGTTTTGGGTAAACAAGAACGATAGGCGCTTTTTATGTCAGACACGGTTTTGGCCGCAAACCTACGCCCTTAACAAAAATTTAAGGATTATCGGTATGCTGCTAAAAGCATCCATTGGTGGAGGGATGATTCCGTTTATCCCAACCACATCAATATGTGATAAAAGCATCAACAGAAAACCAACAGCTTTGTGCGCAGCTACATGAGAGAAGCGATTCTCGTAAACAAAGATCAATTTATATGGAAACAGTACGTTTTAATCCTTTTCACCAGGTGCACCAGGCACTGCGGGCATTGTTGTATCACGCATCTATAACCGTACAGCATACCGATTTTACACAGGAGGCGCAGGCCGCCAAAACCATTATTTTACTGGAAGAGCTCGTTAACTTTTTTGAAGCGCATGCACACAAGGAAGATACACAGGTATTTCCATTAATCGCAGCAGCAGCACCGGAACTGGTGGCAGATTTTGAGGCGCAGCACGAAAAAGACCACGAACTGGGCGAAGAACTGGTAGATGCCCTGCATGATTGCCGAAATGCGGTTGCTGATCTGGAAAAGAAACTGGCAGGAAAAAAATTACAAAGAGCGCTGAATGCTTTTACAGCATTTAACCTCACACACATGAACGCAGAAGAAACCGTGATACTCGATGTATTGCACCGCGAATACACCGATGCACAACTGCTGGAAAGAGAACAACAGATTGTAGCATCCTTAACTCCTGCAGAGAAAGCATTTTCGGGTTACTGGATGTTGAAGGGGCTGGCTTTGAATGAGATCATTGACTGGTACAAAAAAATTCAGGCAGCAGCACCCCCGTTTGTGCTGGATGAGTTTATGCAGCTGGCAGAAAAAGCGCTCTCAACAGAAAAACTGAAAACATTGCAGCAATCACTGAATTTTTCTTTGGCATAATAACCGCAAGCAACCCGTAACAAAGAATCCCGCCTTGGCGGGATTCTTGTTTTTGAGATCGTACTAATAATATCTTACTGCGAAGGATGAATATTGGTATAGTGCAGAATAATTCTGAATAACTCATCGGGTACAAAAGGTTTCACCACAATATCATTCACCCCAATTTCATTGATCCTGTCTTCTATCTCTCTCGGTAAACTGGCGGTAAGGGCAATGATGGGGATGGTTACGCCCTGCGTCCGCATCTGTTTGGTGGCTTCGTAACCATCCATCACGGGCATGTGCATATCCATCAGTACCAGCCTGTGTTTGCTGGTATCCAGTTTGGCAAGGGCTTCTTTTCCGTTCATGGCCACATCAATGGTAGCACCCCAGCGCTCGAGAAAAGTTTTGGCAACAAGAATATTGATCTCATTATCCTCCACCAGCAGGATAGACATACCGGAAAGTGGTTTACTTTCTTCTGTAGGTATGGAAGATGGGGCATCTACTGTTTTCTTTTCCACGTTGATGACTTTTGGGAAGGTTTGTGAGAAATAAAAGACAGATCCCTTACCCTGTTCGCTGGTCAGGTGCAGACTGGTTCCCTGCAGGTCTAATAGTTTTTTACAGATGGCCAATCCAAGCCCTGTTCCGCCAAAATTGCGGGAGGTAGAGGTATCGGCCTGGGTAAACTGTTCAAAAATGATCTTCTGTTTTTCCTGTGCAATGCCGATACCGGTGTCTTCTACACTGAAGCGAAGTGTAACGGTGGCATCGGTTTGTCTCTCTACTTTGATATCGAGTAAAACATATCCTTTGCGGGTAAATTTGATGGCGTTGTTTACCAGGTTATTGATCACCTGACCGATACGGGTAGGATCGCCCAGCACTTTATGCTGTAAAGCAGGGTCTACCTGTAGTCTCAGCTCAATGCCCTTGTCTTCTGCAGAAGTACGCAAACCGGAAACAATGTTCTTGAGCACATTGGGAATATCTGTTTCGATCATTTCAAAATTCACTTTTCCGGCTTCTATCTTGTTATAATCCAGAATATCATTTACAATGGCCAGCAGGTTATTGGCAGAGAATAATAATACATTCAGTTGTTCTTTCTGTTCAGATCGGGGATTATCGCGCAGGATCAGGTGTGTCATACCGAGAATCGAATTCAGCGGTGTTCTGATCTCGTGCGACATGGTAGAAAGGAATTCGTTTTTGGCTTTCAATCCCTGCTCGGCCTCTTCTTTTGCTTTCTTCAGTGTGGAAGCGAACCGGAAAGAAAGGATCAGCGATTGCAGAAAAAAGAAACTGATGTAGCCGATAAACAGAATGCCTTTGTGCGCGGTTACAATATCAAAATACTGAAGATTGATTACTACAAATACGATCAACACTACACCGGTACTGAGTAAAGCGTATTCGGCTCCCAGCCTTTTATGTTGCATGGCTTTTACATACACATAAAAAGCATAGGCAATTACCCCGAACATGACCACGAGGAAGGGGTTGATCAGATAGGTGAAGATCTCCGGAGGAAAAATGACCACAATGGCAGATAAGATCAGTCCCAGCCACACTTCTATCCGGGTGGCCAGTTTCCCGGATTCTTCGGGATAGAGATAACGGGTATACAAACTGAAAAATACCAGACAGATAAACAGGGAAAGATATTCCAGGTGAGTGGTAATATTCCAGGGAAGATCCGGGAAAAGCGTATGTAATACATAACTGCGGGCCCCTACCATGCGGTAGCTGTACATCATACAGAAGAGGGCAAAATATAGTATCGATTTATCGTGCCGGCCAAAGAGGAACAGGCCAAAAAAGAAGAGTCCTCCCATGAAGAGACAGCCCGTGAGAACCAGGTCAAACGCTTTGTCTTTTTCCTGTTCATAAAACAAGGCTTCCTTATCGCCGATCACAATGTTTTTATAGGGTCCACCTTTTGAATGCCAGTAATTAGCTACCTGTAACAACAGGTGAAGGGTATCGGATGGGTCTGTGATCTCAATGGTTTTTTCGACCCATTTGGCCACTGCTTTGTCTTCGAGTATATCCGGACTACCCGCATTGGCAAATAATTCATTGTTTACAAAAAGGCGGTACGAACAGTAGGTGTCGGGTACCTGCAGCGCCAGTTTGTGGGTACGCGGTGGCAAGAGTACCGTTACGGTGTAAGTGGCATAGCCCTTGGCAGGTAACTGGGTTCCGTTAAGAGTGGTTTTATTAAACAGTTTCGGAAAAAAAAGATAGGCATCGGGTGTTTTACCGGTTGCTGTTGGGGGGGTAAGCAGTTGCCCCCAGTAAAGGGCCCATTCTCCTGTTAAGGGTACGGAAAGTTTATGCAGATCTGTTTTTCGCAGGTCAATGATTCCTTTTTCGGCTACCGGTAAAGAGTCCTTTTTTCCGTAAACTACCGAAGCCGATAATACACCTATTGTAAACAGCAACAGGAAAACAGGATAAAAGGATGACCGATTTTTCAGGAACATAGGTTGGCAGATAAAGTAAAACAATACCCGTTGCCCGGGAGAATAACAGGGTTGAGGTTGCTGGCTCCCGTTCTTGTATACAAAAAAACGCTAAATTGAACAAACAGCAATCATTTCATATGAAACAGTGGGTAGTTTTTTTAGCGCTATGGGTATTTGCACAGGATCTGTACGCACAGAAAACAGATAAAAAACTGCAGGCACAGCTAACGGAACTGGTAAAAGGGTTTCGGGGTAACCTGGGTTTGTATGTGCATGATCTTACCCGCAACCGGGAAGTGGCCATACAGGCCGATAGCCTTTTTCCCACGGCCAGTATGGTGAAAGTACCAATCCTGGTGGGTATTATGCGCAAAATAGAAAGCGGGGAACTGCAGTATCATCAACCCCTGGTGTACAAAGATTCACTTTTATATGAAGGAGAAGACATTCTCGGCTCATTTAAAAACGGAGAGAAAATTGAAATGAGTAAAGTAATGATGCTGATGCTGACCATGAGCGATAATACGGCCAGCCTCTGGTTACAAACTCTGGCGGGTACGGGAACCGCCATTAACCGCTTGATGGATAGCCTGAGGCTAATAAATACCAAAGTAAACAGCCGCACACCGGGCCGGGAAAGCTACCGGTCGGAATTTGGCTGGGGACAAACCACCCCGCGCGAAATGGCCACCCTGCTGGAGAAAATAGTACAAAAAGAAGTGATCAGCGAAGCCGCCAGCGAAAAAATGCTTCGTTTGCTCGGGCGTAATTACTGGGATGAAGAAGCCATCTCACAAATCCCCTCTGATGTGTTCATTGCGAGTAAAAGTGGTGCGGTAAATGCGAGCCGCAGCGAAGTATTGTATGTGAACGGAAAAAAAGCGAGGTACCTTTTCTGCATCTGCACCAAAAATAACGAGGATACGAGCTGGAACAGCAGCAATGAAGCCTGGGAGCTTACGCGGAAAATTTCGAGATTGTTGTGGGAGTATTATCATTGACATTGGTAACTGCCAGCATGATAAGTAATGGTGATAGTCATTTTTGCGTGGCAGCTAACGGACAAGGCTTGCTGCTATGCTGGTATTTTATAAAGTCCAACCCGGAACTGAAGCCCAATAGAATTACACCTGAATGAACCGCTGTTGATAGCGAACAAAAAGACGAGGATTTATTCGTCAGCCAGCATAGTAGCAAACCTACTTTAGTGTGCAGGATAGCCTGCACACTAAAGTAATACCCTAATATTTTAAATACTTTGTTCCGTTATACGTTTTAGCGATAGGTATGTCGGTTACAACAACTACTTTGGTGCCGCCGTCTTTGAGCAATTCAAAAGTAACTTTGGGGTAACCAATGCCGCCTTCAAATGTATTGTTACCAATGTATTTTAAATCGGCAGTCAGTTGCCCGTTCAGTTTCATAAACAGCAGATCATCATTTTTGATAAACTCGATAAAATTGTTATCACCTACATCAAAAAGCCCGGTCACTCTATCATATATTTTTTTATCAAGCGGAATTTCTTTGCTCATTACTACATTAAAAACAACTTCACTCACACCTGAACTGTTTTTTGTCAGTGTAAGAATTCTGTTTACTGCCTGTGGGGAGGAGGCCCAAGGGTCGGTATCAACATATTTACCACCGGAAAAATAAATCTGCGTGATTAAGTCCTGTTGATTTGGTACTGATACCCGCATGTGTATGTGAGCAGGACGCCAGGTTTTTTCATTGCCTGGAATAGCTTCATAAGGGACGGGGATGATGGTCTTGAATTCATATTTGCCATTGCTCCTGGTTTTTTGTCCGCCACGATAGTTGTAATTGTCTGACGTGTTATCGTACGTTTCATTCTCGTCACAATGCCAAATCTCTACGAAGGCATTCTCAATTGGAGTTTTGCCATCTTCCTTAAAGATCGTCCCTTTAAAAGCAAGCGGTGTTCCTTTTGAATTTGAAAGGGTCAGGTTTGTCCGGATGGGAGCACCGGGTCTATAAAACGGTCCAAGTATATCGGTAGTTGTGAGTGTGTCGCCTTCAAAATTTTTCCCATTCCAGCTTAAAGCTCCAAAAGTACTAACGCTGAGCACGGTAAGCGTTGAATTTTTAATAAATTTTCTGCGCTGCATAACAGTTGGTTTTGGTTGTTGAGAAATGAATGTTTGTTTTTAGCTCGCACATAACGGTCAGGGCTTTGCGAAGGTTGGGAAATAGAATTCCTACTGCTGGCTTGGCCACTACAGACCCGATTAGCTTAAGCCAAATTACTGAAGCCTGGTCAGAAATCCAACAGCCGATGGGCCAAGTACAAAGGCCCAACTTTTGCCTGTGCAATGTTAGCTGCAGGGCTTTTCTACTTGCTAGAAGAAAATCTATCGATTAAGTATGCAATGAGAAGAATAGCACCGGCAGCAAGTACAGCATTTGTTACTTCTTCTTTATTACGACCAGCTTTGTAGTCATCATATTGTTCTTTTGTCATTTTCCCGTTAGAGTACATATAATCTATAAATTCATCCTTCTCTTGTTTTGTAGCTGTACCAGCTTTAACTTTTTCGCCTAACTGAGAAAGTCGAGTATATTCTTGAAGTTCAGCTGCCATGACTTTTCGTATTAATTTTTTCAAAAATTGTATTGAGCAAAGGATAAAGCTCACTTAGTCTATCAATAGTAAGTTGTTGCAGATTATCTTTCTGCTCAAGATCTTTTAGTTTAAGATCGAGTTTGTGAATGTCATCTTTAAAACCATTTACGGTTTTGAAATGCCAAAAAATAAAGCCTCCAATTACAGCTATGCCGCTAATAATTGAAAGCGCAAGTTTTATGTCTTCATTCGTCATATGAAAAATATTTATAGCCCTGCCACTAACGGCCTGGGCTTTGCGAAGGGCGGGGGCGATATCCTTCTGCTGGCTTGGCCACTAAAGCCCCGATTAGCTAAAGCCAAATTACTGAAGCCGGGTCAGAAATCCAACAGCTGATGGGCTAAGTACAAAAGCCCGCCTTTTGCAAAGTCACTTGTTAGCTGCAGCCTTTATTTTTTCGAAAGGAAGAAAATTTCAATTAAAATAGGAATTGCTATACCTAATGCAAAAACAATTAAAGCAAAAATCCAGTTTTCTTGAATTAATTGAAAAATACTTTGTGGGGAGATTCCATATTGTTTTAAGAGAGTGCTATTAGTCTTAAGATCGTCTTCAAATGCCCTGGTAAGTATTGTATTTATGTTATCTACTTTTCGAAGTGTAGATTGATGAAGTTTTACATATTCTCTCGTATTAAAAGCCTCTGCTTCTTCTGCGCCAGTTAAAAAATGGCTCATTGTAATGCGATTTTTTATACATAGTCGTTCGAATCTAGGATGTCCGATATATTCAGTTCCATATAAGTCAACCAATAATCTTCCAATATCTATTTTTAAATTATCGCCAATTTCAACCGGTTGACCACCAAGTACTAAGTATCTATGATTTATAGCTTCAAAACCGTAGTTTATATCTCGCATATTAAGATGAATCCAAGAATACTTTTTATGGCTTTCGACGAATTCGAAATATTCGTCTAACATTACTTTCTCAAGTTGATCATAATGGTTTTCGATTTGATCAAAGGCAACATTTTTAAATTCAGCAACTTTGTGAATCGAAAATGATTTTGTTTGCGCGGTATCAAAATATCTTATAGCTATTGATGTTATTCTTGGCGTTCGCCCTTGCGGAGTATCATAAAAGCTTTCGCATGAATAATGAATTATTAAAAAGTTAGTCTGATTCTCAAAGATCTTTTTTAAAGTTTCCTTTGCAATTTTTCTACGTTTTATCCTGCTGGCGGCTTTACTCATTTAGTGGGATTTAAGGTTGCAGCTAACTTAGTTATATGCGCTAAACTATAGCGCCAATACAGCCATTCTGGCTGGCTTTGCGTGTAAAATTAGCGCATAATAAATATAGGATAATATATTATAGGGCATTTATAAAAACCTAGAATACGAAGCAACGCTTTACCAACTGTATGACCCTATTAAAGAAGAAATTAAAATTATGGAAACAATCTAAAAGGCAAGAAACTATTCTTTTTTAGTGTTAAATATCCTTTCACGATAAACTCACCAACCCCTTCTTAATTGCTTCCATCGCTAACCCTACCCGGCTCTGTACTTTCAGTTTTCCGAACAGCGATTCGCGGTAGCCATCAATGGTGCGCTCGCTGAGGCACATAGTGGCGGCAATTTCTTTGTAGGTAAGGTCTGAACAGGCGTATTGCAAAAATATTTTTTCCTTTTCAGACAGCACCGGCGATTCCTGTTCAGTCATCAGCAAACGGCGGAAATTAACATTACTGCTGTCGGCATTGTAAAATCCTCTTTTATTGATTTCCTGTAAAGCCCTTTCCAGCTCATCGGGGTGTGTTTCTTTAAGCAGGTAAGCACAGCAACCTGCTTTGATCATGTCAATGATCACCGTATCATTATCATTCATCGATAAAGCCACCAGTTTCATCTGCGGGTATTTTTTATTCAGCCATTTGGCGGTTTCCACACCATTCATCACTGGCATGTTCACATCGATCAGCATAATAGAGGGAACAGAACCTCCCTCTGCCAGCTTTTGCTGAACCTCCTTGCCATTCAGTGCTTCGAGTACCACATCGTATACTTTAAAGCTCTTCAGCAT
>CALRQQ020000077.1:0-10906 GCA_943370345.1 Chitinophaga pinensis | reverse complement strand
AAGACGAAACCATGAAACTTTCCAAAGCTTACCGCTTTGTGAATGTACAATATGAAGGTACGGTCAGTCTCGATTCTGTGTCGATGCTCTATGAATATGCCGATGTGAAAGAACGCGGCAGTTTTACCTGCAGTGATGAAGAGATCAATAAGATCTATGAAGTGGCGAAATATACCTTCCAGCTCAATACCCGTGAGTTCTTCATCGACGGCATCAAACGTGACCGCTGGGTCTGGAGCGGCGATGCCTACCAGAGCTACCTGATGAATTATTATCTCTATTTCGATAAGGAAACCGTTACCCGCACCCTCTACGCCCTGCGTGGCAAGGATCCCGTGACCGGTCATATCAATACCATCATGGATTATACCTTCTACTGGTTCCTCGGTATCTATGATTACTATCGCTACACCGGCGATCGTTCTTTCATTACCCAGAACTATGACCGGATGAAGAGCCTGATGGAATATGTGCTGGCCCGCCGCAATAAGAATGGGCTGATGGAATGGCTGCCGGGTGACTGGATCTTTATCGACTGGGCCGCCGGACTCAGCAAGAAAGGGGAAGTGAGTTTTGAGCAGTTGCTCTTAGCCCGCAGTCTCGAGACCATGGCCCTCTGTGCGGATATCGTGGGCGATAAGGATGGGTCAGCTAATTACAATCAGCTTTCCGGGGATATGAAGAAGAAACTGTTTGACCTGTACTGGAATGAACAGAAAAAGGCCTTGGTGCATAGCCGGATCGACGGGCAGCAAACCGATAACGTGACCCGATATGCCAACATGTTCTCTATTTTCTTTGATTATTTTAACGCAGAACAAAAGCAGGCGGTGAAGAACTCTGTATTGCTCAACGATAAAGTGCAGAAGATCACCACTCCCTATATGCGCTTTTACGAACTTGAGGCACTCTGTGCGTTAGGTGAACAGGAATATGTACTGCGGGAAATGAAGGATTACTGGGGTGGGATGCTGAAACTGGGTGCCACTTCTTTCTGGGAAGAATACAACCCGGCCAAAAAGGGTACCGAACACTACTCCATGTATGGCCGTGAATTCGGTAAAAGTCTTTGCCATGCCTGGGGGGCCAGCCCGCTCTACCTCCTCGGTAAGTACTATCTTGGGGTAAAGCCCACGGCTCCCGGTTATGCCGCCTATACGGTAGAACCTAACCTGGGTGGCTTGCAATGGATGAAAGGAACCGTACCCACACCCAATGGTTCGATCAGTATGGAAGTAACCAAAGAACAACTGAAGATACGGTCAACCACCGGTGAAGGAACCATCCTGCTGAAGAGTAAAACAAAACCGGAAGGACAACAGCTCAATGTGACGGATAAAGGAAATGGTGTTTATGCGATCCAGGTAAAACCCGGAACAGAGTATACAATTTCCTATAAAGCGAATTAAGTATGAAAAGAACGGTAGTTATAGCGATATTCCTTTCAGTGGCTATGCATGGCTATTCCCAGTTGGGATTAGTCAATACACAAGCCAGTCCGCATGCCGCACTTACTTCAGTCGGTATACGCGATGTGCAATGGACCAAAGGTTTCTGGGCCGAGCGCTTTGCCGTTTGCCGGGATGCGATGTTGCCCCAGCTTTGGAAGACCTATACCAGCAAAGAGATCTGTTATTCCTTCCAGAACTTTCGCGTCGCTGCCGGATTGGATACCGGCCGTTTCCGCGGCCCTTCTTTTCATGACGGCGATTTTTACAAAACACTCGAAGCGGTGGCCGCTATGTATGCTTCAACCCAAAGTGCGGAACTGGCACAATGGATGGATGAAGCGATCGACGTGATCGGTAAGGCACAGAAAGCCGATGGCTATATCTATACCAAGAATATCATTGAGCAAAAGAAGTCAGGCAAGGAGAAAATGTTCGATGACCAGCTGAGTTTTGAAGCCTACAATTTTGGTCACCTGATGACGGCAGCCTGTGTACATCACCGTGCCACGGGTAAGTCCACGCTGCTCACTATTGCTAAAAAGGCGGCCGATTTCCTGATCGGTTTTTATGCAGCCGCCACCCCTGAACAGGCAAGAAATGCGATCTGTCCCTCACACTATATGGGACTGACCGAACTCTACCGCACCACCGGTGAAAAGAAATACCTGGACCTGGTCATTCATCTTATTAATATCCGCGGAACCGTGGAGGGCACGGATGATAACAGTGACCGCGCACCTTTCCGGCAAATGCAAAGGGTACAGGGACATGCCGTGCGTGCCAATTATCTTTTTGCCGGTGTGGCTGATGTATATGCAGAAACAGGGGATGACAGTTTACTTGCCACCCTCGATCGTATGTGGAACAATGTGGTGAACACCAAAATGTATATCACCGGTGGCTGTGGGGCATTGTACGATGGCGTGTCTGTCGATGGAACGGCATACAAGCCGGATACCGTGCAGAAAGTCCACCAGAGTTATGGCCGCGATTTTCAGTTACCCAATCATACAGCTCACAACGAGACCTGTGCCAATATCGGCAATGTACTCTGGAACTGGCGGATGTTCCTGCTTACCGGTGAGGCAAAGTATGCGGATATCGTGGAACTCGCATTATATAACAGTGTATTGAGCGGGGTAAGCATGGATGGTACCAGATATTTTTATACCAATCCGCTGGCGGCCTCCGCAGAATTTCCCTATCATCTTCGCTGGGAAGGAGGTCGTGTTCCGTATATCAGCAAATCCAATTGCTGTCCGCCCAACTTAGTCCGCACCATTGCTGAAGTGAATGACTATATGTACAGTCTCGGAAGAGATGGGCTGTATATCAATCTCTATGGTGGCAGTACACTCAGTACCGAATTGCACAGCGGACAGAAGATCGTGTTGGAACAAAGCACCGATTATCCCTGGAATGGCAATGTGCGTATTACTATTAAAGAAGCCCCGGGCGATAGTACCGGTTTACATTTCCGTGTACCCGGCTGGTGCGGGTTTTTCCGGATCGCGGTGAATGGCAGGATACAGGCAGAGCAGGCGGCGGTCAATGGTTTCAGAACCGTTAACCGAGTATGGAAGGATGGTGACCAGATCGACCTCTATATCGATATGCCCGTAGCGCTGATCGAGAGTAATCCCCTGGTGGAGGAGACCCGTAACCAGGTCGCTATTAAGAAAGGCCCTATGGTCTACTGCTTAGAGTCAGCCGATCTGCCCAATTATAAGATCAGTGATGTACAGATCATCTCCGCCATTCGCTTTAAACAGGAAGAAATGACCATTGATGGCGGACGTGTGATGGCCTTGACCGGACGTACCCATTTACGTACGGATAATGCGTGGGGGAATAAATTATATAAAGAGATCAATACTAAATACAAACCGGTCACCATTAAACTTATTCCTTATTATGCCTGGGCCAACCGGGGTAAGACAGATATGAGAGTGTGGTTACCATTTATCCGATAGTTATGGAGCGCATTACGGCTACCTATTTTATTGAAACCCCTTATGCACCGGAGAAAGCAGCCGCTGTACTGGCCGGTGAGCAATCCTCCGGTACGTTTGTAGCGGTACCGGGTGAAACGGAAGAACTGAAGCAACGCTTTGCAGCCCGAGTGGAGTCGGTGGAATTACTGGAAACAGTGAACCAGCCTGCCATTCCCGGGGCCAACAGCAAAGAAGGAAAATACCATCGAGCCATTGTGAAAGTATCCTGGAGTAAGGAGAACTTCGGTTATAACCTCCCGGTATTAGTCTCCACTTTACAGGGAAACTTATACGAGATCACCCAGTTCACTGGTTTAAAACTGATGGATATTGAATTGCCGGCTTCTTATGCAACCCATTTCCGCGGCCCCGCTTTCGGGATCCCCGGTTGCCGGGAACTCACGGGAGTGTATAACCGCCCTCTGATCGGCACGATCATCAAGCCTTCGGTCGGACTGAGTCCGGAGCAGACCGCTGATATGGTGCGAGTCCTTGCTCAAGCCGGTATTGATTTTGTGAAAGATGATGAACTGATGTCGTCCACGGCCAACTCTTCTTTCGATGACCGGCTGAAGGCTGTTATGAACGTGATCAATGCGCATGCCGATAAGACCGGTAAGAAAGTCATGTACGCTGTCAATATCAGTGGGGAAATGGATGAGATGTTGTCCCGCTATGACAAAGTGGTAAAAGCCGGTGGTACCAATGCGATGATCAGTATCAACAGTGTGGGACTGGCAGCTGCGAAGAAGATCTGCGACCAGGGACAACTCGCTATACATGCCCACCGCAATGGCTGGGGCATGCTCACCCGTCATCCTTTACTGGGAATCGACTTCAGGGCTTACCAGAAGATCTGGAGACTGGCCGGTGTGGATCAGTTGCACGTGAACGGAATCCAGAATAAGTTCTGGGAATCGGATGATAGTGTGGTGAATTCTATTGAAGCATGTCTTACGTCTTTCTATCAGCATAAAACAGTTTTGCCGGTAGTTTCCTCCGGACAGTGGGGCGGACAGGCATTCGAAACCTGGCGAAGAACAAAGACCGTTGATCTCTTATACATGGCCGGTGGCGGTATCATGGCACATCCTATGGGAGCAGCCGCTGGGGTGAATGCGTTGCAGCAGGCCTGGCAGGGAGCAGTGGAGGGACTGACCTTGGAAGAAACGGCTAAACTTTATCCCGCCTTCGCGGAATCAGTAAAAAAATTCGGAACTAAATAAATTGAAAACACCGACAAAAATATTACTCGCTTTTTACGGGGACGATTTTACCGGTAGCACCGATGCACTCGAGTTTATAACCAGAGCCGGAGCGAAAGCTGTATTGTTTACCGAAACGCCAACAGCCGGACAACTGGCTGCTATCCCCGGACTCAATGTATATGGGGTGGCTGGTAAAACAAGATCATTGTCTCCGGAGGATATGGAGAAAATTTTACTCCCGGCTTTTGAACAGATGAAATCGATCGGAGCGAGGCATATCCATTATAAGATCTGTTCCACGTTTGATTCTTCACCTGATACCGGCAGTATCGGTAAAGCGATCGATTGCGGTCATACTGTGTTTAAAAATGAATTTACCCCGGTACTCGGAGGTATGCCGGCACTGGGCCGGTATTGTCTGTTTGGAAATCTCTTTGCCAAAATGGGTATCGGGAGTGAGGGGGCCATTTACCGGCTGGATCGTCATCCGTCTATGAGCAAACACCCGGTTACACCCGCTACGGAAAGTGACCTGACCAGAGTACTGGCGGCACAAACGTCAAAGAAAACAGGCTTGGTGGATATTTTAAAAGTATCCGGTTCAAGAGGCGATATCAATCAGGCAGTGGAACAACTGATCGCCGATAAAACGGAAGTACTGGTCTATGATGCGGTGAAGAATGAGGACCTCGTGAGTATTGCCAGTCATCTCGACGCCATTGCTACCGGTTATAAGCTTACCCTGTTCTCTGTCGGTTCATCGGGTATTGAAATGGGACTGGGTACGCACTGGATGCGAAATGGAATGATGAGTCCGGTGAAAGAGTGGCCCGTGATCGGTAAAGCGGAACCCCTGCTGGTGGTATCCGGCAGTTGTTCACCCCTTACCACTGCCCAGATCGCTTATGCTAAAGCGAATGGCTTTGAAGAGATCGTACTCGATCCCGTAAAGATCTGTAATGAGGATAGCGTTGATGAGCAGCAGCTGATCCGTATTGTGGGGCAACTGCAACAGCAGCAAAACCTCATTGTTCATACCGGTACCAGACAGGCAACAAACCTTTCTTCCGAGAAACTCGGTACTGCCCTTGGTGCAATTGCTAAAGAAGCTGTATTGAAAGCCGGGGTGAAGCGGGTGCTTGTGTCAGGAGGTGATACCAGCAGTTATGCGGCCCGTGCCATGGAGATCGATGCGGTGGAAATGCTGGCCCCGTTGGTTACCGGTGCCCCTTTGTGTAAAGTCCATTCGCGCAATGCCGCTATGCAGGGGCTGGAAGTGAATTTTAAGGGAGGGCAGGTAGGCGGGAAAGAGTATTTTTTGAAGGTGAGTGGTGAGTAGGTAGTAGAGAATAGAAAATAGTAAATGGAAAATAGGGAATGCCTGCCGGACAAGCAGGCATATTGAAATTTCAACATTAATCAATAATTAATAATAAATAATTTACATGTCCGTCAAAACACTTGGCCTCATCCACACTTCCGCTACACTGGTACCTGTCTTCGCCGAACTCTGTGCGAAGTATATACCGCATGTAAAAACATTTAATATTGTCGATGACAGCCTGATCAAGAATACGATTGCCTGTGGTGAACTGACTGCAGATACTTCAAGGCGGGTGGTGAACTATGCAGGTTCGGCGCAGGATGCCGGGGCGGATTATATCCTGTTCACCTGCTCTTCGATCGGTCCGGCTGTAGAAGCAGCAGCGGGATTAAGTCATGTACCCGTACTGCGGGTAGATCAGCCCATGGCGGATAAAGCCGTACAGAGCGGAAAGAAGATCGGTGTGGTGGCCACCTTGTCTACAACTTTAAACCCAACAAGTGATCTCGTACGTCGCAGAGCATTGGTTGCCGGAAAGGAAATTGAATTAGTCCCTGTATTATGTGAAGGCGCATTTGAAGCCTTAATGAGTGGTGATGCGGCTACCCATGATCAGAAAGTGGGAGACGCGTTAAAGAAACTGGCCAACGAAGTGGATGTGATCTTACTCGCCCAGGCCAGTATGGCCCGTGTGGTGGATACGCTTGCTGAAGCTGATAAGAAAGTACCGATCCTGGCCAGTCCCCCCATTGCTATGGAATACCTGGCTACTGTTTTAAAATAAAAATGAGTGATGCAAAAAGCCGGTAAATACTTTCTATATTTCAGCGGACTGTCTGCAGTGGCACTGATAGCAGGGGTCATGCTGCAGGAACCCGTATTATATAAGAGTACGGCGTTGATTACCGCCATCAGTCTAGCTGTAGGACTCGGATCTGTTCCTTCATTAAAGGGGTATCAGTATACGGCCTGGATCATTTCAGCGGTCGTGGCCGGAATGCTTTTTCCAGAAGCGTTTACCAAATGGGGTTCGGTCAATCTGCGTGATAAGACCCTGATCTTAGTGATCATTCAATTAGTCATGTTTGGCATGGGTACGCATATGAGTCTGAAAGATTTCAGCGGTCTCGCTTCCACCGGCAAAGGCGTGATGGTCGGCTTGTTCTGCCATTTTTCCATAATGCCCCTGATGGGCTTGTTACTCACTAAGGTTTTTCATTTTGAACCCGAGATCGCGGCAGGCATTATCCTGATCGGGAGTTGCAGCAGCGGACTCGCCAGCAATGTGATGGTCTATCTGGCGAAAGCAAACCTCGTATTATCGGTGATCGTAACGGCCATGGCTACGCTGGTGGCACCCCTGCTCACGCCGTTATTGATGAAGACCCTTGCCGGTACGCTTATTGAGATAAAGTTTGTGGATATGATGATGGAGATCATCAAGATCGTATTAGTGCCGATCGGGGCTGCTTTATTACATGATTACCTGAAGACAGCCGCTCCAGCTAAAAAAAGAGTGGTGAGTCTATTGGTCGTCCTCTCTGCCAGCTGGATTGCTGCGGTGGTCCTCCTGTTATTACCTGCGATCCAATCACCTGAATTAAAACAAAGCACCACCCTCTCTGCTTTCTTTGCCGGTGCAGTGATCGCTGGTTGGTTGTATCATCAGTTGCATAGCCGTTTCCCGAAACTGGACAAGATCATGCCGCTGATCTCTATGTTCGGGATCATTTATTTTACTACTGTTACTACGGCTGCCGGACGGGATAACCTGATGAAGGTAGGCGTACTGTTATTTATAGCATCCGTGATCCACAATGCTGCCGGCTATTTCTTTGGCTACTGGCTGAGCCGTTTGTTTGGGATGGATAAAAATGCCAGTCGCACCATTGCTTTTGAAGTAGGATTACAAAACGGCGGTATGGCCAGCGGGATCGCCGGCAGTATGGGTAAACTCGGAACAGTGGGATTACCCGCTGCGGTATTCAGTCCCTGGATGAATATCAGCGGTAGTCTGTTGGCCAACTACTGGAGAAAGAAACCTGTCAACGAAAACAACTAACTATATGAAGCTCACCTCTTTATTCCTGATCATGATTCTCCTGCTCGCTGTTTCAGCGCATGCACAGATCGATTATGCAAAGCAGATGGCATCCACCATCATGACGCAGTACCAGGATTCGATGGTGGTAAAACGCTATGCGAGTCACCTGCTACAGGATAAACTCGTAAAACCCGGACAGACCGTAGAGCAAGCCCTGGCCAGTCAGACTGCTCACTGGAACTACGAGTTGGGGGTGGTACTGACCGGTTTTGAACGCTTGTGGAAACATACTGGTGATACCACGTATATACAATACACCAAACATATATTCGATCATTTTATACAGGCCGACGGAACCATACGCACGTATTCGATGGATGAATATAACAGTGATCATGTACCACCGGGACGTCAGCTCCTCACTTTATATGATCGCTATAAAGAAGAAAAATACCTGACGGCGGCCACCACGCTTCGTAACCAGATCAGCTGGCAGCCGCGTAATAAAGTGGGTGGCTTCTGGCATAAATTAAAATACCCGACACAGATGTGGTTGGATGGTTTGTATATGCTCGAACCCTTCTATGCGGAATATGCCACATTGAAAAAGGAGACGGGGGATTATAACGATATCGTCAACCAGTTTGTATGGATGGAGAAATATGCCCGGGATGCAAAGACCGGATTACTCTATCATGGCTGGGACGAGAGCCGCCTGCAACGCTGGGCCAATCCAAAGACCGGTGTATCGCCCGAGTTCTGGAGCCGCAGCATGGGCTGGTACATGATGGCCCTCGTGGATGTGCTGGAAATACTCCCGAAAAATTATCCGCGCCGCGCTGAGTTAGTGAATATCCTGAACCGCCTGACCACGGCCTTAGTGAAATTCCAGGATGCTGATTCAGGGGTATGGTGGCAGGTAACCGATAAAGGCGGGCAGGACAAGAACTATCTTGAATCTTCCGGCACCGCGATGTTTGTATTTGCGATTGCGAAAGGAATCCGTTTACAATATTTACCGGCATCCTTTAATCCTGCTTTACAGAAAGCGTATGACGGCATGATCCGGACCTTTGTCAGTACCGATGAAAAAGGACAATACCATTTTAACCAGGCTGTGGCCGGTGCCGGTCTCGGTGGTATTCCTTACCGTGATGGCACCTATGAGTATTATGTGAATGAGCCCCGTCGCAATGATGATCTGAAAGCGATCGGCCCCTTTATCCAGGCATGTATCGAAATGGACCTGAAAAGAAAGAAATAATTATGAGCAAGACAAGGATCAGGTCGATCGGTTTGTATGCCGCCAAAGCAAAACTGGCCAAACCGATTTCCGATGCCACACATACTTTGACGGAGATCTCCTTCATCGTAACCCGTATTCATACCGAAAGCGGGATTGTTGGTGAAGGCTATCTCCTGAGTTTTCAATACAGTCCGCAGGCCATTCTCGGTGCGTTGAAAGACCAGCGGGATAAACTTATTGGTGAGGAAGTATTCAATACCGTAAAAGCGTTTACGGATCTTGATCATCACAACGAGTATTTCGGCATGGAGGGCATCAACCGCTGGGCACAGGGAATTTATAATATTGCCATGTGGGATGCCTGGTGCAAGACACTCGGACAACCTATCTGGAAAGTGCTCGGTGCATCTGCCCGGAAGATCCCTGCTTATGGAAGTGGCGGCTGGATCAGTTATACCCCCGATGAACTGATCGACGAAGTCACGGGCTATGCGAAACGCGGTTTCAAAGCCGTCAAGATCAAAGTGGGTAAGCCTGATTGGAAAGAAGACCTCGAACGCTTACGGTTAGTGCGGGAAGCCGTAGGTCCGGATATTAATATTATGATGGATGCCAACCAGGGCATGAATGTACCCGATGCGCTGGCCCTTGCACGTGCAGTAAGGGAACTCGGTATTCAATGGTTTGAAGAACCGATCGTGCATACCGATTATGAAGGCTACCGGCTCCTGCGTAACCAGGCTGGAATTTCATTGGCCATGGGCGAACGTGAATACAGTACGGTACCTTTACGGGAGCTGGCACAACGCAATGCCCTCGATATCTGGCAACCGGATATTTTACGCTTAGGTGGCGTGGAAGCCTGGCGCAACAGTGCGGCCGTGGCAGGCGCCTTTAATATCCAGGTGTTGCCGCATTATTATAAGGATTATGATGTACCCTTGCTGGCCACGATTCCCAACGGCAGTGGCACCGAATCCTTTGACTGGATCGATCCGCTGATCGACAACCCGGTACAATTTGAAAACGGATTTGCCATTCCCCATGATAAACCAGGTTGGGGATTCGGGTTTAAAGATGAATATCTGAACTTACTCGCATGAAACGAATAATCAGTTTTACGTTAGCTCTAATGGCGGCGACTGTTGCACAAGCACAGTTAGTCGATAAAACTCCTGCTGCTGTTCCCGTGGCTCCGGCCATTTACAACCGCGAGCCTTATGAAGATCCATTGGTCAGTGGCATCAACCGCGATCAGTCACGGGCTACCGCTTATTCTTTTGCTTCGGTTGCCGATGCACTGAAGAATGACCGTGAACAAAGCGGCCGTTATCTTTCGCTCAACGGAGACTGGGATTTCTCTTTTGCGCTCAAACCCGGTGATGAACCCAAAGACTTTTATAAAAGCAAGGTCAGTGGATGGAAAAAGATCCCTGTTCCTTCCAGCTGGGAAATGCAGGGCTATGATAAACCGATCTACAAAAGTGCGGTATATCCTTTCCGCCCGGTAAATCCGCCTTATGTACCGAAAGACTATAACGGCGTGGGTTGTTACCAGCGCAGTGTGACCATCCCGGCCAACTGGAAGGGCATGAATGTGACCCTGCATTTTGGTGGCGTGAGTTCAGCCTATAAACTA
>CALRQQ020000076.1:0-10965 GCA_943370345.1 Chitinophaga pinensis | reverse complement strand
TTTACTGATAAGCCTTACCTGGTCGAAGGATGCACCAAGCTTAATGAGCTGGGTTTTGGTGTATGCAAACTATGGTTTTATAAAAACCAGACAGGTTATTCTTATAATTCCGATACAAGTATGAAAAACGCCATTACGCTGAAACAAATGGCGGAACATCCGCAATTTAAAGAGGTATTTGCGATATCGTTTTCAACCTTTGTTCTAAGTACCAGTGCCAATCAGGTTAAAATGCTTGATGCTGATGCTGCAGGTCTTGAGAAGGAAGAGCAGGAATATTATGAACTCTCTTTGTACTTGTTACAACAATATCAAAACCGAAAAGTGGATTTTATTCTTGAAAACTGGGAAGGTGACTGGATTGTACGTGGCGGTGTGGGATGGGACGCCCAATGGGGCAGAGTGGAGCCGCCAACAGATATTGACAAACGGTTTAAAAGTATGCAGGCAGTTTTTAAAGCAAGGCAGGAGGGTGTAAACCGTGCACGGAAAGAGTTGCCTACGTCTAAATGCAGCGTGTATCATGCTATCGAAGTAAATAAAGTAATCGATGCTATGTATGGTGTTCCATCTGTTACCACACATGTTTTACCTTTTGTAGAAGTAGATATGGTATCCTGGTCGGCTTATGATGCAACCGATTTTGATAAAACTGGTTTAGACTTATTCAAAGGGATTGATTTTGTGAAGTCTAAAATGAAACGTACTCCTTACATGAAAGATAATGTTGTTTTTCTGGGCGAGATAGGAATACCAGAAATGAATACTAAAAACGTTCCGGCAGAGTTTAGGGAAAGATGGGATACGTATTTTGCAGTATGTCTTGCTCAAAAAGTACCTTTTTTTATTCAATGGGAATTGTATTGCAACGAACCGGCTAATGGGAAAAAGATTAATTACCCGGAAACCGCTAAATCTAATCAGGAAATGAATGGCTTTTGGCTCATCAGGCAGGATGGCTCGAAAAGCTACGTTATGAAGTATTTTGATGAATTGTTGCAAAATGCTGGTGGATTTTTAAAAAGATAAAGGCTCAAAAGAATGTAGAAAAATCTAATTCTACTACTAGGCATTTTAGAAACTGAAACAATGATTCATGCACAGGCCCGCAATGCCAGGATAAGGAGGTATTATAAGGAATGATGAAATATGGTTTGCATGGTTGTATAATTACAAATTGAAGTTAAAGGATCAACGGGGAATAACATATAAATAAAAAGTAAAATATGACTGATAGAAATAAAATTGCTATTGGAGTTGATATTGGGGGTTCTCATATATCTGCCGGCCTTATAGATTTATCAGATAAAAGACTGAAAGAAGAATCTGTTATTCGTCAGTTTGTTGAATCCGGGGCTGCAGCCGGGGATATCATCAAAAACTGGGCGGAAGTAATCCGGGGTCTTCTACTGAAATATCAACCGGGGCATCCAAAAATCGGCATTGCAATGCCCGGCCCCTTTAATTACCATGAAGGGATTAGCTTGATGAAGGATAACCAAAAGTTCGGTGCTTTGTATGGTATGAATATCAGAACTACTCTTGCTGATGCAGCAGAAATACCAGTCGATTCAATCCTGTTTCGCAATGATGCGGAAGCTTTTTTGGAGGGAGAAATGTTTTGTGGGCATGGTAAGGGTTGTACAACCACGGTAGCAATTACGTTGGGAACGGGACTGGGCTCTGCAAGGCATTGGAATGGTATTACGGAAGATGCAGATCTGTGGAATAGCTCTTTTCTGGATAGTACTGCAGAAAGTTATTTGTGTACCCGCTGGTTCATCAGAAGGTATAAAGAAATTACAGGGATTGAATTACCGGATGTTAAGTCACTTTCGGCAGCTACCCGCTTAGATCTGAAAGCCAAAAAAGTGTTTGAGGAATTTGGCTATAACCTGTCCTTATTTATTAATAAACTAATCAGTGAGGACAACCCTCAGGTAATAATATTGGGCGGTAATATCGTACGGACATATCATTTATTCCAGTCAGAACTTATGAAAGGGCTGCCTGAAGTAAACAGACAGAAAGTTAAACTTTCCAAGCTGGGAGAGCTGGCTGCATTGGTGGGCGGGGCTTGCTTATGGAATAAAAGTAACGCCATGAAAGTGTCATAAATATTCAGTTGGGTCTCTTTTAAAGTAAAAGATTTCTGCTTAGTTAAATAATACATCAATAAACAAATGAAAAAGCGGTTTTTGACAAAACAGCAACAATGCTTGAATCGTTGAATTTCAACGTTGTTAACGAAGATGATTACCGCCCCTGGGGTGGTTATTACGTATTTGATGAATCACACGCAGTAGCTTTCGAAAAAAAATATTTTCCTGATGAAGATTTTGATGCACTGAAGAGCACAAAAAATTAGCCGAAAATATTATTGCTTGTTCCAAATAAAAGATAGGGCTGGAAGTATCATCAGTGCGGGCTGAAATTCGGAGAAATATCGGTGGAAGTGTAGATGTAATTACCAGCGATAGCGACGAAGAAAAAACTCAGCATATATTAATAGAGGGTGATATACTAAAATTAATACAGGGAGAACGCCATAGCTTGATTGGGTTGCGTGATTGGGGAATGGTTGCGAAAATCTGGCGGGATACAAATGAATCAATTCCCCAATTCTTCCACCGGGTCCCAATACAGTTTTTTGAACTCCACCACCTGGTCATTCTTCACTTTTACGCCTTCTTTTTTCAATAACTCTTCCATGATTCCAGGCGGATTGAAGTGATGTTTACCCGTCAGCATTCCATTGCGGTTGACCACGCGGTGTGCGGGGACCTTGGGTTTTACGCGATGACAACCGTTCATGGCCCAGCCAACCATACGGGCAGAGGATTTGGTACCCAGGGCGGCGGCAATAGCGCCATAAGAGGTAACACGTCCCTTTGGAATCTGCCGCGCCACTTCATACACCAGGGAAAAGAAGTTATCATCCGTGTTGCCGGATGGTTTTATTTTTTTCAGTTGACTGGTTGCTTTTTTGGTTGCCATGGAATGAAGGTAGGAAATGAATGGATTTGTTGGCCTTCAGGCACACCAGATTACAGCCCTGCTGGTGTATTTTGCAAACTGCATTATCGGTTTCGGTAAATCAAAATAACAGGGGAAAAATCAGGGACGATTCGGCGGAGGGTTGTTTTGTCTTTGTTCTGCCAGTTCAGACCGACGGGGCTCCGGTACATTCTCAAAATCATAGGGGCAATGCCGGCACCCATTGCCGCAACAAAAGCCTTTATCCAGATGGTATTGTTCGGTGAGAACGATCAACCCATCTTCGCTCCAGTAATAATGCAGGCCCTCAGTCAGATCTTTCATCGTTGAGTAGAATTTCTTTCAGTACCCCGTCTTTTTCTTTGTTACCCAGGTCGGCGGGTATACCAAATCGGAGATAATGAATCCGGTTACTGCCGGCAATATCGAGTGATTCGTAATGGGTTTTAATTTTCAGTTCATCCGATACTTTTTCCGCCGCGTATACATTGTCTGTATCCTCCAGCAGCGGGCATCCGTAAAGGCCAATCACCGTTTTGGTGAAACGGTACAGGTCCGGACTATCGGTCTTCAGATGTATACAACCACCGGGAGCGAGAAATTGTTGGTAGAGACGGAGAAATTTTGGGTGGGTCAGTCTTTTTTTGGCTTTGGAGAACCTTAATTGGGGATCGGGAAACGTGATCCAGATTTCTGCCACTTCCCCCGGAGCGAAATATTCAGCGATTTTATCGATCTGGGTACGCAGAAAAGCCACATTATCAAGCTTTTGCTGAATCGCCTTTTTGGCGCCTACCCAGATCCGGTTGCCTTTCAGGTCTACCCCAATCAGATTCCGGTCCGGGTATAACTGAGCCAGCCCCAACGCATATTCGCCTTTTCCGCAGGCCAGTTCCAGCGTAATCGGATGTTGATTGCCGAAAAACGAATGCCAGGTGCCAGGGGTGTTTTCCGGAAACTGCAGTACATTTTTAAAGGTTTCCAGCTCGGCAAACCGGACTAATTTCTTTTGTCCCATAGCGGCAAAGATAGTCGGGAGTCGGGAGTCGGGAGTCTGCTTTGTCAGAAGAAATTGGAAATCTTGTTGAGCCAACAAGTAAAAAAGAAAATGACGTTTAATCAGAGAAAGGAAGCAGGCCCACTGTATTACTATTGACTAAAAACGAAAGACTATATTTTAACCTGAAGGCCTACGCCGATGATCGACTTGAACTGAAGTCCGGGTGAAGAGTTGTTGGGGCCGAAGAGACGGGCGTCGTCATCATAGATCATGTCCACATTCCAGCTGAAGGCAATGATCCGCGCAACTTTGGCGGAGAGGGTATTGGTCATGAAGACATCCACATTCTGCGGATCTTTCTGGTAGTTGGAGAAAAGGTCTACGCGGCTTTTATAAGAAACCATTTTATTGAAAGCCCGCTGGTAACCGATGGTGGCGAATGCTCCGTTCTGGTTAATGCTGTGCGTATGCTGTTTTACCCCGTATTCCCCTTTGGCAGACAGGGTGCTGTCGGTCACAAATACCCAGCGTGAAGTAACCGGGGAGACAAAAATGGACAGTTCCTTGTTGGGCTTAAAGTCAATTCCCTGGCTGACGACCAGGTAGGCCGGGGAAAGAAAGGCGGAGGCAAAAGTCTTTACATTATTCGGATACGTGTAGCCTTTCAGAAACTGGGAACGGAAGTTGACCAGGGTAGCCAGGTTGAATTTCTTATTCAGTTTCAAACCATATTTGGAGAGCAGGTCAAAGCGATCATCATTTTTACGGCTGCCGAGGCTGGTAGTGTTGAGATAACCAAAGTTGATATCAAGGGTATTGTCCCAGCTGTGTTTAGAATTTTTATAAAAAGCAAAGAGACGCAGGCTGGTATTAACCGTGAAGGAAAAATCATCACCACCCGCGGCCCAGTTACTCTGGCTGCCCTGCCCGATACTTAATGCATAAGCCCCACCTGTTATCCAGGCTTTCTTACCGGTATCCGGTACATCCCGTTTGATCTGGCGGAGTGATTCCATCTGCAGTTTGCGTACAATCGCATCCTGTGCCTGGCTGGTACTACTGATCAGTATGAGCAATAAAAATAAAACAGACCTGTTCATCCGTGGTTCGTTTGCGTGTTGATATGTGTGTTTGTCCGTTTTTCAGAGGGTATTGCAAAGATAGAGCACAGAGTAAACAGTGAAAGAGAAAATTTAGTATAAAGAAGATGTTAAATCAGTAGGCAGTCGGCAGTAGGCAGTCGGCAGTAAATACAGGCTTTACAAAGAGCACTGTCTTTGCTTTCAGCCTTTTACAGATAGCGGGAAATAATCAATAATTAATAATCCAATAATCAGAAACGAACGAGGAAGCCGAGTCCGACCAGCGATTTCACTTGTAACGCTGCCGAACGTTGATTCTTACCGAAGAGACGTACATCATCATCATAGATGAAGTCGAGGCTCCAGGATACGGACAGCACTTTACCCAGTTTGGCATTCAGGATATTGGACATGAAAATGTCGATATTCTTGGGGTTGTGGCGGTAATTGGAGAAAAGGTCCAGCCGGCTTTTATACGTTACATATTTATTGAACTCTTTCATGTAGTTCACCG
The DNA here is from genome assembly GCA_943370345.1 of Chitinophaga pinensis. Taxonomy (GTDB): domain Bacteria; phylum Bacteroidota; class Bacteroidia; order Chitinophagales; family Chitinophagaceae; genus JJ008. Next base: position 5,372 of record CALRQQ020000076.1, on the reverse strand, counting down.
TGGCAAAAGCACCGAACTCCAGGTTCGATTTCTTACCGGGCGTAACGCCATACAGTCCTTTATTGGCCAGAGCGGTATCCCTTACAATCACCCAGCGGGCAGTAACGGGGGAAATGAAGATGGATAGATTCTTTTTGGGTTTAAAGTCCAGACCCAGACTGGTCAGCAAATAGCCCGGCGCCATGAAGGCGGAGGAAAAGGTTCTTACATTATTGGGATATGTATATCCTTTGAACAACTGGGAACGCAGGTTGGCCAGTACGGTCAGGTTGAGTTTGGGGTTCAGGGCCTGTCCATACTTGGACAGGAAATCAAACCGGTCATCGTTCTTACGTCCCCCCAGGCTGGTGGTATTCACATAACCGATATTGAAATCAAAGGTATTATCCCAGCTGTGTTTGTCCTTTTTATAAAAAGCATACAGACTGAGCAGGGAGTTGACCGACAATGAAAAATCATCCCCGCCTGCGGCCCAGTTGCTTAATGAGCCTTGTGATACGTTGATCCCGTAAACGCCGCCACGATGCCAGGCTTTTTTGGTCGTATCGGGTATTTTTTTAATGGTTCTTTCGGCTTCGGTCCTGAGCGCCCTGATTGATCCGTCCTGTCCCCAACAGACAGCCGGAATTAAAATAAGGATCGCAATGACAATTTTTTTCATGGTATAATGCGCAGATTCGGGGCAATTCAAAAATACGAATTAAGCGTTATTTTTTTTGCCGGCTCCGGGTTCGTAAGTAAATATTTCTAGTCATAGTTGGTGTAATCATGTATTTTGAAAAATCAGTGAATATGATACGGTAATTATTAAAATATTTTTTCATTCTGAAAGAAAAAGTAGAGTATCTTAATCCGTAATAATGATCGGTGATCTTACGATCATACAGGCAAATTCAGATTACATAAATAATTAATGAGTAGCAACCCTTCCGGACATGAGCCATTGATGAATTTCAATATGCTCGTAGCCATTACCAATAATAATAAAGTTTTTACTACTCAGTTACTGGAAGCGTTTCAAGAGGAATTGCTGGATTTTATGAACCGGCTGAAACCAGTACTGACAATTGAAGAATTAACATCCTTCAATCGTTCCTACCATTCCATAAGTCCATCATTTAAAATGCTTGGGCTGGATCTGTTATCAGAAAAACTGGATCTGTTCCGGAAAAATAGCAGGGTCCTGAATTCCTCAGCGGATAGTGCAGACACTTCCGCGTATTTGGAAATCAGTGAACTTATGCAAAAGGTATTGATTGAGTTGAAGGAATACCTGTCTGATACCCCAACTGGTGTCTAATGGGGCGCGAGGCTCTTTTTAATATTTTCTATTGAAAGCAGAAAGGACTCCAGGGTGATGGGTTTAAGGAGGACTTCCCCGATCTGCATTGCTTGTGCTTTTTCAGCATGGCCGGTATTGCCGGTTGTTACTATTACCCGTGTTTCTGCGGTTAAATGAGGAATCAGGTCGAAGCCAACTGAATTTTTTAGCTGTATATCCAGCAAAATAAGGTCCGTCTTTTCTTTTTCCAGATAGATAACAGCTTCCTGAATGTCATCAAAGGACTGTATATACTCAATATCAGGATGATTAAAACAGTAATGTTCCAGTATCAGTCTTGACACTAACTCATCCTCTATAATAACTGTTTTTAATTTTCTCATGTTTTCTGAACTGGTCAAATATCAGGAAAATATTCGTTAATAAGCCTGATTAGGGACAAACTGTTTTTAAGTCCCAGTTTTTTAAGGATCTTGGTCCGGTGAGAACCAATGGTTTTGGGCGAGAGGAATAATTGTTTTGAAATTTCTTCAGTCGTATACCCCTGTTTGATCAGTTTAATGATTCCCAGTTCCCTTGCTGATAATTCGTTTAGTTTGGCGGAGATATCCCCGCCTTCCAGGATCTCAAGGGTGTGATTATTCCGGATTTCCTTACATATATAAGTATGACCCTTCATTACTTCATATATGGCGTGATACATTTCGTCTTTCCCTGAATTTTTAGTGACATATCCTTTAGCTCCGTTTTCGATCATCCGTTTTGCAAAAGTAGGCTGGGTATGCATGGACACCCCGATCACCTGTGTTTTTGGTGATTTTTCCTTCAGAAAAGGCAATGCCTGAAGACCGGAAATGGGAGGTATATTGATGTCGAGCAGCACAATATCGGGCTGAAGTGTACTGATCTCCTCCAGTAACTGGCTGGTATTGCTGAAAACTTTTAGTACATGAAGGGATGGTTCCAGGTTAATAAGGGTGGCCCAGGTTTCAGCAATGAGTAAATGGTCGTCGGCGATAACAATACTGATGGGTTGGTTCATTTTGAATCTATAGGTAGTTTAATGTTAACGGTCATTCCTTTTCCAGGGGCGGATTTAATATGCACAACACCTTTGTAAAAAGCCACCCTGGATCGTATGCTATCCAGTCCCACGCCTTTTCGGATGGATTTCTGGTCAAATCCTTTTCCATTATCTGAATAGTAAAGGTGAAGGTAACTATTCAGGTAGTAAAGTTGTACTGAAATGATCCCGGCTTCTGCATATTTAAAAGTGTTATTCAGCATTTCCTGTAATACTCTGAATATCACAATTTTCTTGTCCATATTTATCCTGTCATCCTCTTTTTGGGAATAAATCCGGAGGCGGAAGCGTGGTGTTTCAAGTATCCCGTAACTTTCAATGAGTTCCACAACGGCATCCCGGAGTCCAAGGTCCCTGATAGCAGGCGGGGCAAGTGTACGGGAAAGGGTACGAACCTGTTCCAGGGTGTTTTTTACGGTTTTTTCCAGTTCGCTCACATCTTCGGGAGTAAACGACCCCCTCGATCTGATAATTCCGAGATAGAGGTTGATATAAGTCAGCATCTGGCCTACGCCATCATGAAGGTCGCGACCGATCTGTGCCCTTTGTTCCTCTTCGGCAAGCAGTGTTGCCTCAATGATTTCTTTTTCTTTATTAAGTTTTTCTTCCAGCAGCTTTTGCTCCATGTTACGTATTTCAGTAACATCCCAGTGTATGCCAGCAGAGCCGCGGATCTTTCCATTTTTATCATATAAAGGAGCACCGCTGATAACCAATAAAGCGGCGTCCCCATTCTTTTTCCGGATAGTTAACTCATATATTGAATCTTTCCCTGATTTCCGGATGGTTTGAACCTGACCAATTCTTTCCAGCATTTCTTTGTCTTGTACAAAGATTCCGGATGCGGTGTTCCCCATAAGTTCAGCATGGCTGTATCCGGTGATTTTGCATAATGCCTCATTGCTATACAGGATCTTTTCATCGAGATCCACTTCCATTACACCAAGCGCCATATTTTCAAAAAGGCTCCTGAATTTTTCCTCACTGGCGGTCAGCGCATCGATCGAATTCTTTTGTTCAGTAATGTCGCGGATATGCAGCAAAAGATGCTGGTCTTTTATACCGGAATGGTCTATCTTACTGATAGCAGTTTCCACCCAGACCTTTTCGCCTGTTTTCGTCAACATCCTGAAACTCACGACCTGTACCATATCGGGTGCAGTGTGTTCATTGTATTTTAAATGGGGGGTGATCATTTTCTTGTCTTCGGCTTTCACATAGGTAAGCAGTTTTTTTCCTACCAGCTCTTCTTCCACATAGCCTAAAACCCGTTTAACTGACGGGGAAATATAAGCGATCGTGCCCTTCCAGTCAGTGATTAACGTGATATCCGTTGAATTCATGGCGATCAGCTCAAACTGCTTTTTATCGCCTTCGAGCTGCATGTAATAATTATATTCCTTGGTCAGATCAAAAAAGGACCCGATATAACCGATAAATTGACCGCCGGCTCTGAACCGCGGCATTGCGATCTCCTGTATATAATGGTATTCGCCATCGGCTCCTTTCACCCGCATGTACGTTTCTATCCTTTCTTTCTTACTGATTTGGATCTTCCATAATTGCGCCACTCTTTTACGATCCTGTGGGTGGATGAGTTGTATAAATTCTTCCGGACCGCTGAACTCTTCGAGCCCCCTTCCAAAAAATTCACGGGTCTTGTTATTGGAATAGGATATTTTATCATTGCCGTCAGACACCCAGGTCATAACCGGCAGGGCATCCGAGATATTTTTAAAGCGGTTTTCGCTTTCAATAATATATTCTTTATAGAATTCTGTATCAGTAATATCCGAAATTTTTCCGGTGAGTACTTCGTCGTCAAGATAATGGTCATAGGATCGTTTTATTTCCTCTTCAAGCCAGGTTATATTACCCGTGAGCAAATTAGTAACCTGGTATTTAAACTTGGCCTTCCCTTCTTTTTCAAGTTGCTCAAAACCTTCCTGGTATCTCTTCTTTGAATCAGGCAGGACGCATTTTAGTTTTTCTGCCAGCGGGTCTTCTACTTTTAACGGGTTGAATCCAAGGAACAGTGGCCACCTTGAGGTAAAGAAATTTTTCTCCCTCTGTTTTTTATAAACAATATAATGCACGGTTTCTGTGGACTCGAGAAAATTATTAAGCCGGTAGAAATTGTCATAGGATTTCTGCTGGAGTTCCCATTGCTCTGTAATGTCCGTTCCGTAAAAGTTGATCCGGTCGCCAATCCCGGTTCTTCTGTAGTTAAAAATAAACCGGCGGTTATCCGCCGTACACTCCAGTTGTCCGCTATCCTGCAGGTCAGGCAGCAACCGGCCAAATACTTCTTTAATACCGGATATGTTTTTATTATACTCCACCACTTTCAACTGCTGAGCAGCCGGATTCAAAAAGATCATTTCACCTTTCCCGTTAAAACAGAACACAGGATTTGGGTTTTCCAATGGTAACAGGGACAGTAACTCGTTATCGTCGGAAGTTTTAGATACTGCAGTACCGAGCCGGCTGTTCAGGTCCCTGAGTTTTTTTACCACTGACTCATAGTCTTCTGCCACCATTTCAGAAGTGTGTTCCAGGATACTGATATCCCTTTCATAATTGCTGAACCGCTCACTGAGTACATGCCATAAGCCGGCCAGCTCCAGTTTCAGTTCCGGCTTATCGGTTAACCAGTCGTCTAAATGTTTTTTAAGTTGGGGATGCTGCATAATTAATTCTCGTAGAATAATGTAACTACTACGTTTTGGTTATGCAGAAAGGATCCTTCATTTTTTACCTGACGGGGGCAGAACTCACCATAGGTATACATGCCGGCCACTGTGGTATGTGCGGGGAATATAGAACTGATGGCTTCTGTTTCATCATTGGCACGGTCGGCCAGGACAATTTTTCTGCCTACGCAGTTCATGATCAGGGCGAGATCCGGCACCGGGTTTCCCATTTCAAGTGCTTCCGTACTGGCCGATGCAGCCATCGCTATCAGGTTATCAAGCGGAGCACGCATCAGTCTGAAGCGGGAGCCCA
>CALRQQ020000075.1:0-11110 GCA_943370345.1 Chitinophaga pinensis | reverse complement strand
ATATACATAAAGGCCGATGCCAACGAAGGCGAGCAAGAGTTCTGTATACCGGTAGATCACAAAGTTGCGCATCACCGTCTTCATGCGCGGGATCTCTTTTTCTTTCAGCTCCGTTGGATTCATATCATACGCGTATACATTCCGGATCCGGTCGCTGTCGCTTCTTTTATAGATCGTATACCCAATTACCGCCAATAAAAGACCGATGGTTCCCAGCGGGATGGAGGCACCGGTATAAACCCGGCTGGACCCAAACAGGATAAGAAAAAGGCACGAGAGCAAAGCCGTTATACCAATGAAAAAAAAGACCCGGCTTTCCTGCTTTTCTCCGTAGAAATATTCTTCAATATCCGCTTTGGTGAACATAGTGGTTGATTTTATTCGTTGACGGCCGTTTGAACATCATTACTTGTAGGCGAAACAGATGGATCAAAATAATGGGTCAGCATCCCTTTTTCATTGACCAGGTACTTGGAAAAGTTCCAGCTGGGTACTTTACTGTTCCATCCGTTCTTTGCGGGATCACTCAGCCATTGGAAAACGGGATCCTGCCCGGCTGCTTTTATGACCACCGCTTTCTGAGCCAGCGGAAATGTCACTCCATAGTTCTTTTTACAGAAAGCTCCGATCTCTTCATCGGTTCCCTTTTCCTGTTCCTTGAAATCATTGGCGGGGAATCCGATCACCACCAGCTTATCCCCGTTTGCAGCATAAAGTGCCTGCAGGTCTTCGTACTGATGGGTATAACCACAATCACTGGCGGTATTCACAAGCAGTACTTTCTTGCCCTGCAGACTGGCAAAGTCGAGGACATCCCCGTTGTTCAATTTAAGGGTGAGGGAATAAAAAGACACCGGGGGTGTTTTGTCCTTATTGGATAGTTTAGCTGAATTGGTCCCGGTCAGCCGGGTGATCCACATAAAGGCCGGGTATACGGCTTTGAGTAATTTCTGGCGGTAGGTCATGTTTACTGAATTACGATTGACAATTTCCACATACACGGCAAAAGCGCCGATGAGGAATAAGAGAACAAGCCCGAACCGTTTAAGTTTTTTCATCCGGCTTATTTAATAAAGAATTTGAGCAATTTCATTTTCCCTTTCAGGGGCGGATATTTCAGCGCCGGATCGAACCAGGCCGGTGTTTTCATCACGGATTTATAATGGGTGAATACATCAAAGCTGTCGCGACCGTGATAAGCCCCGATCCCGCTTTGTCCCACCCCGCCAAATGGCAGGTGGTGATTGGTGAATTGCAGGGCGGTATTGTTTACACAACCGGAACCGAACTGTACTTGTGCGATCCAGTCTTTTTCCTTTTTCTTACTGCTGGTAAAAATATAGAATGAAAGCGGATTGGGATGAAGGCGGATGATGGCCAGGGCTTCTTCCGTTTCATTGAAAGTAAATACCGGCAGGATGGGGCCAAAGATCTCTTCCTGCATTACGGGTGCATCCGGACTTACTTCATCAAGTATTGTGGGAGCGATAAATAAACTGTCCCGGTTATATTGCCCTCCTGCAATGATCTTCCCGCTGCTGAGATAACCGGTCAGGCGGTCAAAGTTTTTCTGATTAATGATCTTGTTATAGCCATAGGTGTTTTCCGGATCATGCCCGAAGAACTGCACGATATACTTCTTCATCTGTTCGATCAGCCGGTCTTTCACACTGGCATGCACCAGTAAGTAATCGGGTGATACACACATTTGACCGGCGTTGGAATATTTTCCCAATACTATTCTGCGTGCCGCTACGGTAAGGTTGGCATCGGCTTCCACGACGCAGGGATCCTTGCCACCCAGTTCAAGGGTCACGGGCACCAGGTCTTTGGCCGCCAATTGGTAGATCGCTTTACCCACGGGAATACTGCCGGTATAAAAAACATGATCGAAGCGGAAATGATTCATCATGGCCGGCACCACGTCGGCGCCGTCACCCTGAACTACCTGTACCAGTTTTTCAGCAAAGGTTTCGCTTATGATTTTCCCGATCAGGGCTGCAGTGGCCGGGGCATACTCGCTGGGTTTCAGTACCACGCAGTTGCCGGCAGCAATGGCACCGATGGCAGGGATCAGTAATAATTGTAAGGGGAAATTCCAGGGGCCGATGATCAATACCACCCCTAGCGGCGCCGGGTATAGCCGGCTGGAGGAGGGCATGTTCACCAGGTTGGTGCGGGTGCGGACGGGCTGCATCCATTCTTCCAGGTGCGAAAGCGTATGGTTGAGTTCCTGCATCAGCAGGCCGTTTTCGGTGAACCAGCTTTCTTCCGGCACTTTCTTGAGATCAGCATAAAGGGCCGAATAAATTTCTGTCTCGTATTTTTTTATACAGGTTTTAAAGGCCAGGAGTTGCTGTTTACGGAAAGCATAGGTACGGGTGGCGCCGCTGTTGAAATAATCGCGCATATCCTGCAAACGGGATATATTGGTCATTCGTGCTAATTTTATCCCAAGTTATACCAAATAGGGATAGCTTACCTATAATCATGACGGATGAATATTTTATGATGCAGGCCCTTAAGGAAGCCCGGATCGCCTATGAGGAGGAAGAGATCCCCATCGGGGCGGTGGTGGTGATGAATAATACCATTGTGGCCCGGGGACATAATATGACCGAGCGGCTGAATGACCCCACGGCACATGCTGAAATGATCGCATTGACGGCGGCTTTCAATGCCCTTGGCAGCAAGTACCTGCCGGATGCCACTTTGTTTGTGACCGTAGAACCCTGTTCCATGTGTGCCGGCGCCGCTTACTGGAGCAAAGTTGGCCGGGTGGTGTACGGGGCAGAGGATGAGAAGAACGGATACAAAAAAACGGCCGGCACCAACTGGCCCTTTCACCCCAAAACTGAGCTGGTACACGGAATCCTGAAGGAGGAATGTGCCCAATTGATGAAGGATTTCTTTAAAAGCAGGCGCTAACATTCTCATTTCCGAAATAAGAAACAATTAATGCACAAGCCTGCTTGGTAAACCTGCAGGGCTTAATTTTGTTATTCTGTTAAACAACATTGAATCAATCATATTAAAATCAAGATTATGGCATTTACATTAGCACCTCTTCCTTATGCACATGATGCACTGGAACCGCATATCGACACCCTGACCATGCAGATCCACCATGGCAAACACCATCAGGCTTATGTTGACAACCTGAACAAGGCGGTGGCCGGCACCCCCAATGAAGGAAAATCACTGGATGAACTGGTAGCTGTGGCCGGTTCGATATCTCCTGCTGTCCGTAACAATGGCGGTGGTCACTGGAACCATACTTTTTTCTGGGAAAGTCTGGCCCCGAATGCCGGTGGTGCCCCGTCCGGTAAACTGGCCGAAGCCATTGATGCTGCTTTCGGTTCTTTTGACGCATTCAAAGAAAAATTTGCCAATGCAGGCATGACCCGTTTTGGCAGTGGCTGGGCCTGGTTACTGGTTAAAGACGGTAAACTGGAGATCAGTTCCACCCCCAACCAGGACAACCCCCTGATGGATGTGGCTGACGTAAAAGGCACACCACTCCTGGGTGTGGATGTTTGGGAACACGCGTATTACCTGAAGTACCAGAACAGAAGAGCCGAATACCTTGGTGCTTTCTGGAATGTGGTGAACTGGAATAAAGTGGCAGAAAGACTAGGGAAGTAAGTACGAAGTTAGAAGTACGAGGCGTTCGCCGCAGTACTTGCTACAATATTGAAAAGCCGGCTCAGTTATGGGCCGGCTTTTTAAGTACGAGAAGCAAGTACGTGAAGCAAGTACGAAGTACGAAGTTAGAAGTACAAAGTTAGAAGTACGAAATATCCCGGAATAATTGCTTCTTGCATGAATTTCATCAGGTATTAAAATATTCCAATTTTCAGGTAGTTATTTCAGAGAAGGTTTCGTACTTCGAACTTCTAACTTCGTACTTATCTCTGGTTGAGTTTATTCACCGCCTCAATCCTGTTGTTTACGTGTAGCTTGATGTAGATATTCTTCAGGTGCTTGGTCACCGTGTGTGCGCTCAGGTGCAGTTCGGCAGCGACTTCTTTTATCGCCATGCCGGTGGCGATCAGTTGCAGGATCTCATTTTCCCGTTCGGTGAGTTCGGACAATTTGGGCATTTCCTGTTTTTCCTGGAATACAGAGATCACTTTACGGGCAATATAGCGGCTCATGGGGGCCCCACCATTGGATAATTCTTTCAGGGAGTCGATGATCTCATGGGCCAGTGAATCTTTCAGCAGGTAGCCGCTGGCACCATTGCGCAGGGCATTAAAAATATATTCATTGTCGTCGTAGAAAGAACAGACCATACACTGAATATCAGGTCGCATTTTTTTGATCTGGTAGATAAGCTCTACACCGCTTATACCGGGTAGTTTTATATCTACTATAGCAATAGCTGGCGGATGTTCGATAATATGGGGAAATGCTGATTCCGCAGAGGAATAACTGTTCAGAACCCTGAATTCTTCAGAGGCATTTATAAAATCCTCTAACCCTTCCCGGTAGCTCTTATCATCTTCTATGATTGAAACAGCAATCAAATCAAACACTTTAAAGGGCAAGGTACTGAATAATCGGAGACGGCCATATCATGATTAATTAATGCGGACAATTTCAGGGAACCGGATCATACCCGCTGCCGCCCCAGGGATGGCAACGGCTGATGCGTTTGAGGGATAACCAAAATCCTTTGAATACGCCGTGTTTCTTCAGTGCTTCGGCCGCATAATGTGAACAGGTGGGGGTATACCGGCATTTGGGACCCAGCCAGGGAGAGATCACCCACTGGTATACCTTGATCAATACCAGGAAAGGTATACTTAGTATTCGTCCCAGTACACGGATAATTTCTTTACCCATGAGTACGCTCATTTAATTTACGGAGAATGATACCGGTCACCCTGCTGATGGTATCGAATAGCGGCAGTTCTTTATCCGTATAGATAAAAAATACATGGAGTCCCTGTCCTTTCAGTCTGAGCTGTTGCTCCAGCTCATTTTTCTGCAATCGCCAGGCTTCCCGCAGGACGCGTTTCACCCGGTTACGATCGACTGCCTTTTTAAACAGCTTACCGCTTACGGTCACGCCGTATCTTAATCCTGCTTCCGGGAGTGAGCGGAAGACCACCCGGATGGGCGGCTGGGAAAAACGCTGTCCCTCACTGAACAACTGATCAATGGATTTACGGCTTTTGAGCCGTTCCTGCCTGCCAAGGGTGAATTGTTTTGCCACGGTATAAAAAAAGGGCTGTATCCATAAAGATACAGCCCTGTAAAATTATCGAAACCGCCGTTGAATCAACGGGGAACCTTTTTACTTCAGCTTACGCTCATCAGAAACAGTCAGCTTCTTACGGCCTTTGGCACGGCGGCTGGCTAATACTTTACGGCCATTGGCTGTTTCCATACGTTTACGGAAACCATGGACCGCTTTACGACGCTTACGATGAGGTTGGAATGTACGTTTCATAATTATTTCGCTTTTTCACTTTTACTCTCCGTTGTTGTTACTCCGGAGACCTTTGAAATATGGACCGGGAGAACGGCCCTGGTTTCATTTCGACAACGGGTCACCACACCCACTGTTCGTGAAAGGACGGCAAAGGTAAGGGTTGCAAAGGAGAATAGGAAAAGAAGCCGGATTAATTTAAACGGGCCCCTGCCGTAAAACCATCGATGACCGGCAGAAGAAATCGATCCTAATTAATTGATTTTCATTTTACTGTCGCATCCAGATCCACATGTTTTGACTGTACGGCCTCCCCAAAGAAAACAGTGGCATGCTGGTCAAAATCACTGGTGGAATCGGTAGTATAGAAGCTGCGCCGGCCTTCCTTGCTGCAGCGGCTTTCAATTTCGGGATGCCGTTGCAGATAACCGGCCAGACTTTCGGCCACGATCTCTCCCTGTGAAAGGAGCTTGACTCCTACGGGCAGGTACTCCTCGATGGTATCTTTCAGCAGGGGATAATGAGTACAGGCCAGCAGGATCACATCAATATCCTCCCCTTTTTCAAAGATGTTTTCGAGATTCTTCTTCACGAAATATTCCGCGCCTTTGCTGTGCTGTTCATTGTTCTCCACCAGGGGCACCCACATCGGGCAGGCTTCCTGTACCACGGTCAGTTCCGGGAAGAATTTACTGATCTCCATCGGATAGGATTCAGAAGCAACCGTACCATTGGTGGCCAGTACACCGACTTTACCGGTGTCTGAAAAACGGCCAATGATCTCGGCCGTAGGCCGTATAACGCCCAGTACGCGGTTATCGGGTGCCAGTTTAGGCAGATCATTTTGCTGAATGGTACGCAGGGCCTTGGCCGAGGCGGTGTTACAGGCCAGGATCACAAGCGAACAGCCCTGATCAAAAAACCACTTTACACATTGAAGTGTGTATTGATATACGGTATCAAAGGACCGGTTCCCATAAGGCGAGCGGGCACTGTCGCCGAGGTAGAGATAGTCGTATTGAGGTAACTGTTGTACAATTTCCTTTAATACTGTCAGCCCACCATAGCCAGAATCGAAAACCCCAATAGGATTGCGTTGAGACATGGAACAAAGTTAGTAGTTAGCAGTTAGTAGTTAGTAGTCAATACACATCCTTAGAAGATATTTCAGAAATAAACGACTGATCCTCTTTTTACGAAATCATCTCACAGCTCTTGGCTCGCAACCTGCCTATGCCGGCAGGCAGGCTCGAAGCTTTTTTCTCTATCCGTGCATATCTGTGTGATCCGTGGCTTGCATTCATTCGTGCACTTTAGTGCATTTCGTGGCCACCCCTTTTTGCCGCAGGCAAAAAAAAGCCGTCCCGGATACCGGGACGGCTTTCAGTATTTTATTCAACCCTTACTTGGCAGCTTGTGCTGTCGGGGGAATTTTGAGTTTGAGTTTCGCGGCTACCAGTGCCAGCATATCATCTCCATCCGGAGCAACCAGGAAGGCTTCTTTGCTTAACACGTGGGTATATCCTTTTTCTTTGGCCACCAGTTTGATCGCGTCATAAGCCTTGCGGTAAAGCGGGGCCAGGATCTCATTCTGTTTGGACTCGAGGGCCTGGTTGGATAACTGCTGCCAGTTCTGGATCTGGTAGATCATGGTCGGCAGTTTCTTGGCGATCTCATCACGTACTGCTTTCGGCGTATGTAATGAATCATTGTACAGGCTATCATTGAACTTGTAATTGGTCACGATGGAAGCATACTCCGGATTCAGTGAATCCACCTGGTAACGTTCCAGGATAGAGTCTATCTTGGCTGTTTCAGGGAACAGACTTACCACATCATCAATTTTGATATAACCGATTTTTGTTTGTGCATTTGCCGTACCGGAAAAGGCCAGTAAACCCACGATAGCTACTACGGAAAGGATCTTTTTCATCTCGTTTTTTTTGTTATGCTTTATATGATACTAAAAAAAGGCAGTTAGTTGCGCCTTAACTTTCTTTAACATTTACTTTACCCCCAGGTCCTTGAGTACATCCTCACTTTTGTCCAGTTTGGGGTCGGCAAATATAATGGTAATTCCTTCACTTTTATCCAGTACAAAATCATATCCCCGGCTCACCGCCATTTTCTGTACGGCATTGTACACTTTATCCTGGATGGGCTTGATGAGTTCCTGGCGTTTTTTGAACAGATCTCCTTCAAAACCAAAGCGTTTGCGCTGCAGGTCCCGGAGGTCCTTCTCCTTATTGAAGAGCTGATCCTCCCTTTTTTTCCGGAGTTCTTCGGTCAGCATGACCTGTTCGGCATCGTAATCCTTGTACATTTTGTCGAGTTCGGCCTGCTTGGTATCGATCTCCTTCTGCCAGCCGGCGGCAATATTGTCCAGTTGTTTCTGGGCCTCTTTATACTCAGGCATCTTGTCCAGTATATAGCGGGTATCAATGATGGCATATTTCTGGGAAATTCCGGCAAAGCCCAGTCCCAGCATACAGGCAAGAAGAAGTATCTTTTTCATATAAAGGAATTTATGGTTAAGCAATTTATTCCGGCTCAAAGCCCAGCATAAAGGTAAAGCGGGATGCCCCTTTCAGACCGGTCTGACCGGGCTGGATACGATCCAGTCCCACGCCATAATCAAATCCAAGTAAACCGAACATCGGCAGGAAGAAACGCATACCCACGCCCACGCTTCTGCGCAAACGGAAGGGGTTATAATCTTTATAATTGTACCAGCCATTGGCTGCTTCAAAGAAGGTCAGCGCGTAAATGGTGCTGCTCGGGTTGGTGACGAGCGGGAAACGCATTTCAAGCTGGTATTTATTGAAGATGGTGAAGAACTGGTTGGCGTTCTGCTGATCCGGGTTCACGGTTGGATCAGAAGATTCATATACGGGATATCCGCGGTGTGCGATGATATCGTAACCAAGCAAGCCGAAGTTGTTGGTCAGACCCGCATCCCCTACCTGGAAACGCTCGAAGGGTGAGTACTCCAGTTTGTTGTTGTAACGGCCCATGAAACCATACTTGGCTGCGATCTTCATTACGAACTGACGGTTCTTATCTGCACCCATTGGTTTACCAATCGGTACATACCATTCAGCATTGAAACGCCATTTGTGGTATTCCGGACGCTTGTACGGATCAGCCGATGATACGATATCCGGATTGAATAAAGAATACGGCGGGGTAAACTGCAGACTGGCCAGGAAGTTGGAACCACTGGTCGGGAAGATCGGGTTGAACACTGAAGAACGCTGTAAGGCGATCTTGAAGCTCAGGTTATCCGAGATACCAGTGGGACTGGCCCCCTGGAAGATGCCATAGTTCTGACGCTTATACCGGGTATAGTTCAAGGTATACACCAGGGTAAAGAAGTCATCAGGCCACTTCAGCTGCTTACCCAGTGATACGGAGATACCGGTCGTTTTCAGGTAAACCGTATCAGATTTAGCCCGGTCGATGGTTCCCGTAAAAGCATTATAGGCACTGGAAAATTTACTGTTGTTCAATGCAAGGGTCAGGGAGTTCCTTTTCTTTCCGCCAAGCCAGGGTTCCGTAAAGGAAGCACTGTATGAACGATAAGCACGTCCGTTTGACTGCAGACGCAGACTCAGTTTCTGACCATCTCCGGTAGGAAGGGGATCCCAGGCGGATTTCTTCCAGATATTGCGGATAGAGAAGTTATTGAAGGTTACCCCGAGTGTACCGGTCAGACCGATACCACCACCCCAACCGGCAGAAAGTTCAAGCTGGTCAGAGGATTTCTCTTCGAGTTTCCAGTTGATGTCCACTGTTCCGTCTTCGGCATTGGGCACCACACCAGGGTTGATGGTTTCCTGGTTAAAGTATTGCAGGTTGGCCAACTCACGTTGAGAACGGATGAGGTCTGAGCGGCTGAACAATTCGCCCGGCACGGTGCGCAGTTCACGGCGGATCACATAATCCTTGGTCTTATCGTTACCGGCAATGGTAACGTTCTTAATGCGGGCCTGGGGACCTTCCATGATGCGGATCTCATAATCGATCGTGTCGTTATATACCGATGTTTCGATTGGTTCGGCACGGAAGAACAGGTATCCGTCATCCATATAGAGTCCGCTGATATCACCCCCTTCCTGGGAAGCTTCTTTACCAAGACGTTTGTTCAGGATGGCTACATTATAAATATCCCCTTTGTTGATCCCGAGGATCACACTCAGTAAGGAGTCGGTATATTTTGAATTGCCTTTCCAGGTGATGTTGCCGAAATAATAGCGGCGGCCTTCTTTCACTTTCAGGTCCACATTGAGGTTACCGGCTGTTGTCTTATACTGCGTGTCGGCCACGATCTGTGCATCGCGGTAACCCATGGAATTGTAGTAGTCGAGGATCTTATCCTTGTCTTCTTCGTATTTCTTTTCGTCGAACTTGGCACTGCTCAGCAGTTTGAACCGGAAGTAGGGGTCAAGCAAGGCCTTTGTCTTGCTGACAGAGAGAAAGCCCCAGTCCTTCATATACTGATTAAAGGAGAAAGGTTTGTTTACGCCGTAAGGACTAACGGTGTTATCCGGATAGAAAGTAAACCGGGACATTTCCTTGGTGCCTTTCAGTTGTTTTTTCAGTTTGAGGTCATCGATATTCTCATTGCCATAAAAGCCAATGGAACCGATCCGCACTTTGGCTCCTTTATCCACGTAGATGTTCAGGATATTCGAGTTGACATAAGAGGTGTCCGGTTTTTCCTCGATCCGTACGCTGACATTCCGGAATCCTTTATCCGCAAAATGCTTGGTGATCTTTTCGTTCAGTTCACGGCGGATATTCTCGGTGATAATGGTTTGTTTGGTCAGGGTTACTTTACCGAGTATATCCTCTTCTTCAGATTTTTTAACCCCGTAAAATTTATAATTCCCCAGGCGAGGACGTTCCTGTACCGCAATCTCGATCCACACTTTATCGTCTTCAATACGGGTCACATAGATCTGAACGTTGGCAAAGAGTTTTTGTCTCCAGAGGGAAGTGATGGCTTTCCCGAATACTTCGGCACCGGGATGTACGAATTTGTCGCCGGGCTGGATATTGGCAATGGAATAAACAATGGAGGTATCGAGATAGCGGATACCGGTAATGTTTATCCCGCCAACAGTATATTCCTTGGCGATACGGGCATTTCTCCATTCAAGAAGTTTCGGATCCACAGACGTGGGGTTGGTGGTATCCGGTACTTCCTGCGCCACGACCGTAATGCCGGTGAGCAGTGTTGACAACATGATAATCCCGAACCGTTGTAAAAATCGTTGCATGTGATATTGTTCTGGTCTTCAATCCCTGAAACAGGGAGTTTAATTAGTTTATTTTCCGCGGTTTATAAAAATACCGCCTTCTTGATCCGGCGGCAAATTAACGGTTAATATCGAAAGTCTTTGTTAAAAGAAACACCTCCTGAACCTCAGGCCTGGACCTTTGTTTCTTCCAATTGGTCACTGGTTTTTCCAAACCTTCTTTCCCGGTTCTGGTAGTCCAGAATGGCTTCATACAGGTTTTCTTTCCTGAAATCGGGCCAGCGCACGTTCGTGAAATACAGTTCCGCATACGCCAGCTGGTACAGCAGGAAGTTACTGATCCGGTATTCGCCACTGGTGCGGATCATCAGTTCCGGATCCGGGAACTCACTGGTGCAGAGATAGTGCTGGA
>CALRQQ020000074.1:0-11151 GCA_943370345.1 Chitinophaga pinensis | reverse complement strand
CTGGACAATGATAAACTGACCGTCAAATGCTTCCCCACCAACCACCGGGTGGAATGTTACGGCTTTTCCTTTACCCAGAAAAAACTGCCCCGAAAGCTGCTGCCGGAAAAAGCAAAAGAGCATGAAATACCGGCCGTTTTTTACGAGCGACTATGTAAAGGGGAAGACTACACGAAAAAGGATGGCGAGCTGGTAAAAAATGAATGGGTCACCGAAGCAGCCGAACCCGGCAAGCGTTATGCGTTCTGTGCCGATACCAAATACGACGAAGCGATCCTGCCCCATATCCAGGGCTTTGATACCATTTACCACGAGACTACCTACCTTGACAACCTGCGTGACCGGGCTGAACTGCGTTTTCATTCCACCACCAAACAGGCGGCCACCATCGCCATTAAGGCCGGGGTGAAAAAATTACTGATCGGTCATTTCAGCAGCAAGTATGATACGCTGGAAGAATTTGAAGCGGAAGCGAAAGAAGTTTTCCCGGCAGCGGAACTGGCATTGGAAGGGGTTTGTTATGAAGTGTGAAGCAGTCGATAATGAATAGCCTGTACTAAGAATGGCTTCTATTTACTATTGACTAACGATTGATATTCATCCATTGGTAAAAAAGAGCAAACTCCTTTCTCCAGGTTGCTTCATTATGCATCCCATCATTCCGGATCACTACGGTGCTTTTTGCCTTGGACACAGCAGATAGTATTTCAAACGCTTTCAGTAATTCCTGTACCATCTGCTCCCCTTCCTGTTTACCGGCGTAGAAATAAACGAGCCCCTTGTATTTTTTACCCCTTTTTTGGATATACGGGTTGATCTCATCCGAAACCCAGAAGGATGGGGAAAACACACCGGCACCACCGAATATCTTAGGATATCGTAACACGGCATACATGGAGATCAGTCCGCCCATGGAACTACCGGCAATAAACGTATGCTGCCTGTTCCGTATCGTTCTGAATTTTTTGTCTACAAACGGTTTGAGTTTTTTTGTCACAAAATCCACATAGGCTGCTCCTTCTCCTTTACCGAATTGTTTATGATTGAACGGACTGTATTCATTCATTCTTTTCTCGCCGCCATGATCAATGCCCACCACAATACACTTTTTCAACTTCATAGAATCGAGACATTCATCCACCCCCCATTCACCGGCATATGAGGTCGTATCTTCAAACAGGTTTTGCCCGTCATGCATATACAACACCGGGTAACGTTCCTTCTTATCACTAGTATAGTTCTCCGGCAGATAGATCCACACACGGCGGTACCGGTTGAGTTGGGGAATGTAAAATGCAGTATCGAGCACTGTTACCTGCCGGCTCGCCGTACTTTGCTTCGGCTTTGGCGCCACCCTGTCCGACCATTCCTCCACCTTTAACCTCAGTACCGTATCCGAACCCAATATGAGATGCCGGTTAGGAATACTGCTCCCATCGGCCTTGCATTCGGCCTTATCCCAGCTGCCCCGGGTGATCTTGTACTCAAAACCGCCGGCTGGTAAACTGATGACCAACAATGTTCCAGGCAGAAATTTGTATTTGGGATCAGCCGGATTCCAACCGTTGAAAGAACCCGCGAGATAGAGCGTATCACCGGAATTTACAGGTGCACTGCTGGTTAATTCTATCCGCACATTGTATTGAGCAGACAATGGAGTATAGCAAATACCGGCCAGCAAAAACAGGATCAGATATCGCATCATTAAAATTAGGCAATTCCAATAATAACCGCTTCGCATCGCATAAATGAAGGCGTTTGTGTAAACCGCCATTCCGGTCATTTGCATCCTCTTCTTAATCGGCAAAATATCGCCATGGACCATTAGTAACCATACGATGTAACTACCATGAAAAAATACTAAGAAACTAAACCGTCTTCATCAGCTCTTTGATCTTCGCATGATGCTTTTCGCTCACTTTCCAAACAGGTAAACGGAAAGTATTCTGGCATAATCCCATTTCACTGAGATAAGCCTTCACGCCACTGGGACTGCCTTCCGCAAACATGGAAGCGATAATGTCGAGGTATTTGGAGTGGATCTTCTCTGCATCGGTAAATTTACCGGCCAGGCAGAGGCGTACCATATCGGAGTAGGCTGCGGGGTAGGCATTGGCCACTACCGAGATCAGCCCTTCTGCACCACCGGCGATCATTTGCAGGGTGATTGGATCGTCGCCGCTGATCACCATAAAATCAGCCGGTTTGTTTTTGATCAACTGATTGATAATATCAAAATTGCCGCTGGCCTCCTTGGTGGCAAAAATATTCGGGCAATCTCTTGCGATCCGCAAGGTTGTTTCAGCTGATACACTCATGCCCGTTCGTCCCGGCACATTGTACATGATAATGGGCAGGGGCGTTGCTGTATCCAGCGCCTTATAATGCTGATAGATGCCTTCCTGGTTGGGTTTATTGTAATAGGGACTCACGGAAAGGATCGCATCGTAGCCGCTGAGATCAAATTCCCTGAATTGCTTCACCACTTCATGTGTATCATTACCGCCAATACCAGCCACGATCGGTAC
Source organism: Chitinophaga pinensis (assembly GCA_943370345.1). GTDB lineage: Bacteria > Bacteroidota > Bacteroidia > Chitinophagales > Chitinophagaceae > JJ008. The sequence goes on along the minus strand of CALRQQ020000074.1, from coordinate 8,623 downwards.
ACGGCCAGCCACTTCATTTTTCACAAAGGAAAAAACTTCCTGCTTCTCGGCGCCATGCACCGTTGCACTCTCACCGGTCGTACCCAACACCACTAAGTATTCCACCTTTCCCTCGATCCAGAAATTGATCAGCTGTTTATAGCTCGCCCAGTCGATTGTGCCGTTTTCATTGAACGGGGTAACAATGGCGATTCCGGTTCCGGTGAAAGTTGATCGTAGAGACATTTTTTCTTAATATGAAATGTTAGTTTATAATTTGAAGTTTTCTCGTTTTTTTGAAAACCACATGATAAAGGACAAAGTACGAGGTACGAAGTACGACTGAAGATCGCCGGAAATTTAGTTGCGAGTAGCATCATTCACCCTATTCCCTTAATATTCGTCACTTACTTTTTCTTCTGACAATGAGAATACCAACTACTCACTACCGACTAGTTTCAGACTTCCTCCCAGAATCCCATCTTTCCGAATTTCTCGATCCGGTTATTCACCCGCTGTTCCACGGTCTGGTTCTTCAGTTCCTTTATCACAGGCAGCAGGAAATTTTTCAGGATCTGGGCTGATTCATCATAATCCCAGTGCGCTCCTCCGGGAGGTTCAGGGATAATGCCATCGATCAGGCCAAAGCCCAGCATTTTATCGGCGGTCAGCCTCAGTTGTTCGGCTGCTATTTCTTTCTTATCCCAGCTGCGCCAAAGAATCGAAGAGCAGCTTTCCGGACTGATCACGGTATACCAGGTATTCTCCATCATGAACACTTTATCCCCCACCCCAATACCAAGAGCACCCCCACTGGCACCTTCCCCGATGATCACACAGATCACCGGCACTTTCAGCCGGATCATTTCATAAATATTCCGGGCGATGGCTTCTCCCTGTCCTCTTTCCTCGGCTTCGAGACCGGGATAAGCACCAGGCGTATCGATCAGGGTAATGACGGGCTTATTGAATTTTTCCGCAAGACGCATCAACCGGAGGGCTTTACGGTATCCTTCCGGATTCGCCATCCCGAAATTGCGGAGCTGACGCATCTTGGTATTGATCCCTTTCTGCTGACCGATGATCATCACCGTCTCTCCATCCAGGGAAGCAAATCCCCCTACCATGGCCTTATCATCTTTCACATTCCTGTCCCCGTGCAGTTCCACAAAATCAGTGGTCATTTTGTCAATATACTTCAGGGTATACGGACGATCGGGGTGACGACTCAGCTGTACACGTTGCCAGCTGGTCAGACTAAGGGTGATCTCCTTACGCTTCTCTATGACACTCTCTTCCAGCTTGGAAATAACCTCGCTGTAATCCACCTTACTCTTTTCCGCTTTCTGCTTCAGGTCATCGATCTCTTCGAGCAGATCCTTAATGGGCTTCTCAAAGTCAATATATTGCCGGTTTTTATCGGATGGCATAGGCTTATTTATAGGCGGCTAAATTAAGGATTATATTATAATCAGCATTCTGGGGCAAAATGCTGAAAAACAGGAGTATAATTCTTAAAAAATATTTTGGTTGAAAGTTCTCCTGCACCTATCTTTGCCGTCCCAAAAATCACCTGAATGGTTTCGGCCGCGGGCGATTGGAAGGATCGGTAGTTCAGTTGGTTAGAATGCCGCCCTGTCACGGCGGAGGTCGCGGGTTCGAGTCCCGTCCGGTCCGCAAAAGCTTCACAGAAATGTGAGGCTTTTTTTTTACTCTTTACAACCGGATTGTCCCAGCGGAGTTCGTACCGATACGATTCGGGATCAGGTCCGCAAACGGCCCTGAGAAATCAATGCCATTTTGCTTAATCCCCATAATAACCTTCGGCCATCTCCCGGCCATTTCTTGATTTCCCTCATACGCCAAAACACAACACAGGCCCCATTTTTGCGTTATCAGAGCCTTAGGTTAATGTTCAATTAAGTAGTAGCTATGATCAAACGTGCGAAAGGGTTTTACCTGTTCCTCTCATCCCTGCTCATCGGAGCACTCCATTTATCTTTTGGATTTGCAAAAAATACCGGCCACCTGGCCCGTCAGTTATTTAATTCGGGTGATTCAGTCATCCATACAACCCCGGATTCTCTCTTATTCAGTCATGAAATAAAGTCAGTGTATGACAGCCTGCAACTGAACCTGAAAGGGCTCAGTCGCGAAGCCTTTGACTATGCCAAAAAAGGACTGGACCAACTGTCGGCACAAGGCCGGCTGGTCAACCAATCCATCATTTCCATTGTGGATTTCAGCCGCCCCAGCACCGAAAAAAGACTATTTGTGATCGACCTGGACCACTACCGCATCCTCTTCAATACCCTGGTGGCTCATGGCCGGAACAGCGGTAAGGAATTGGCTTTCGCCTTTTCCAATCAGCAATCCTCCTATAAAAGCAGCCCGGGCTTCTACGCCACAGCCGATACGTATATAGGCAGAAACGGTTATTCCCTCCGTCTCGAAGGACTGGAGCCGGGGATCAATGATAAAGCCATGGAAAGAGGGATCGTGGTCCACGGGGCCGATTATGTGAACCCGGGACTGGCCAACGAACAGGGCTATATCGGCCGCAGCCAGGGCTGTCCCGCAGTACCTGCAGCCGATGCCACTCCCATCATCAACCGGATCAAGAATGGCACCCTGTTATTCATCTACCACCCGGCCTATATAAAAAGGTCATCCCTGCTTAATTAACCGCTGTTCATAACTCTCCGGAACCGGCTCAACTCATTGTGTATCTTTGCACAATTAATAATTTTTTATGCTTAAGATCGGCGTTATTGGCGTAGGACATCTGGGAAAATTTCACCTGAATAACTGGAAGGAAATTGCCGGGGTGGACATCGTAGGCTTTTATGACCCTCATGATGAAAATGCAAAAGAAGTCGTCGAAAAATACCAGCTCACCCGCTTTCTCGACGCAGAAGCCCTGATCGAATCCTGTGACGCCGTGGATATCGTAGCGCCCACCAACTTCCACTTCGAGTGGTGCGAAATGGCGATCAAAAAAGGGAAACACGTCTTCGTGGAAAAGCCACTGGCCAATACCATGGAAGAAGCCCGGCAACTGGTAAAACTTGCCGCTGAATCAGGGATCAAATTCCAGGTAGGACACGTTGAACGCTTTAACCCGGCCTTCCTCGCCCTGAAAGGGATGGACCTCAAACCTATGTTCATCGAAGTACACCGCCTGGCCCAGTTCAACCCCCGTGGCACAGAAGTAAGCGTGATCCTCGACCTCATGATCCACGATATCGATATCATCCTGAGTATTGTAAAAAGCGATGTAAAATCCATCTCCGCCAGTGGAGTGGCGGTGATGACGGAAACTCCGGATATTGCCAACGTACGGATCGAATTTCACAATGGATGCGTAGCCAACCTCACCAGCAGCCGCATCTCCATGAAAAAAATGCGGAAAGTGCGGCTCTTCCAGAAAGACTCCTATATCGGCATCGATTTTCTAAATAAAAAAACAGAGATCATCAAACTCAAAGAAGAAACCGATCTCAATGTCTTCGCGTTCGATATTGAAACGCCTTCCGGTAAAAAAACCATTGCGATGGCCAACCCGCAGGTGCCCGAAGTGAATGCGATCAAACTTGAACTGGAGGAATTCAGGGATGCGATCAATAACAATACCCGCACAGTGGTGAATGAAATGGATGGACTGATGGCCATGGATGTGGCCCATCAGATCCTCGAAAAAATCGGCCATAATGTGATCGCCCATTAATGCAGTCCGGCAAACAAATATCAGCAGGTTGGTATGTGGCGGCCGATTATCTCACTGCCGCCCTTGCCTGGTTCTGTTATTATCACTGGCGCAGCTGGATGCTCCATGATGCCGGGGCCTACCCGATCAGCCAGACTTCATGGACCCTGATCTTCCTGGTTGTACCTGCCGGCTGGCTGATGCTGTATACCCTGGCCGGCACCTATAATCACTTATATAAAAAATCACGGCTGGCTGAATTTACCCTGACCTTTGTCTGCAGCCTGATCGGGGCCATAGCCCTCTTTGTCACATTTGTATTCAACGACTCTGACCCGGTAAACGGTTACTCCTATTTCTATTATGCCTTCTTTGTATTACTGGGGATCCATTTCTTCCTGACCTTTATCGGTCGCTGGCTCATCCTTCGTAAGGTGAAACGGCAACTGCTCAGCGGAAAGGTATTTTTCAATACCCTGATGATCGGCAGCCAGGAGAACGCCGTTCGTATTTTCCGCGAAACCGAATTCAATCTCCGGGATGGTGGTTACCGCTATACCGGTTTTGTAAGCCCGGAACAAAACGGAAAAAACGTCATCCACAAATTACTCCCCAAACTCGGAGAGATCGGCGATATCGAAACCATCATTGATCAACAACAGATCAAACTGGTGGTACTGGCCCTCGAGAAAACAGAACAACCCCTCCTGGAAAAACTCATCAACCGGCTCAGCGAAAAAGATGTGGAAGTGAAGATCCAGCCCAGTACGCTCGATATACTTTCAGGCTCTGTAAAGACCATGAGTGTCATGGGCGCCGCACTGATCGATCTCCAGACAGGGCTGATGCAGCAATGGGAACAGAATATCAAACGCCTGATCGATGTACTGGCCTCCCTGATCAGTATGATCCTGCTCGCGCCTTTCCTGATCTATATTGCAATAAGGGTAAAATTTTCTTCTGAAGGTCCTGTCTTCTACACCCAGGAACGGGTGGGTTATAAAAGCAAAACCTTCCGGATGTATAAATTCCGTTCCATGATAAAGGATGCAGAAAAAGAGGGTCCGGCCTTGTCTTCCGAAAACGATCCCCGCATTACCCGCTGGGGAAAGGTCATGCGTAAATGGCGCTTTGATGAACTTCCCCAACTCTGGAATATCCTGATCGGTGAAATGAGTCTTGTTGGCCCGCGCCCTGAACGCCGCTACTATATAGATCAGATCATTACCCGCTATCCCTTTTACAAATACCTGCTCAAAGTAAAACCCGGTCTCACCAGTTGGGGCATGGTTCAATACGGCTATGCGGAGAACGTGGACCAGATGATCGAACGCAGTAAATTCGACTTGCTCTATATCGAGAACATCTCACTGATCCTCGATTTTAAGATCATGATCCACACCGTGAGAATTATATTCAAAGGAAAAGGAAAGTAGATCGCAGTTAGTAGTCGGTAGTTAGAAGTCAACTGCCCCTTCTGAGGAAGTATGGTTAAAATATCAAAAATTCATAGACTTCCCAGCTATTTTTTTCGCAATGCCACATCTGGCAAACGAAAGAAAAAAAAGTCATATCTGAGTATTTAATAACCCCGAAGGGGTGATACAATTATCAAACCCTGATTTTCAAAAAATAAAAGTATCAATCAATATCATTTATTTTCGGGGAATATCCTCAAATCAGAGGAATTTTGACTACACTTCCCTTGTATTACGACAAATAAAAAGCTAATTTTGATAAACTGTCTATCCCATTGAAGAAATTACTCCTCCTTTTTATTTTATCCGCACTTCTTACCAGGACTAACAGTCAACCGATCTACTGGCAACAAGAAACCAACTACACCATCGACGTTTCCCTCAACGACAACGACCATAGCCTCACCGGTGTTGAAAAACTTGAATATATCAACCACTCCCCCGACACCCTGCGTTTTATCTGGTTTCATTTATGGCCCAATGCGTACAAGAATGACAAAACCGCTTTCAGTGATCATATGCTGGAGAACGGCAGCACGAAATTCTATTTCTCCAATAAAGAAGACCGGGGCTATATCAATAAACTGGATTTTAAAGTCAATGGAATAACAGCTCAATTAGAAGACCATCCCGAGCATATTGATATTGCCAAACTGGTATTACCTGAGCCGCTGGCACCTGGACAAAAAATCACCATCAGCACCCCCTTCCATGTAAAACTACCCTATAACTTCTCCAGAGGTGGACATGACGGACAAAGCTACCAGGCCACGCAATGGTATCCTAAGCCGGCTGTATACGACAAAGACGGCTGGCATCCGATGCCTTACCTCGACCAGGGTGAGTTTTACAGTGAGTTCGGCCGCTTTACCGTTAAGATCACTGTTCCCAAAAACTATGTGGTGGCGGCTACCGGCGAACTCCAGAATGAGGAAGAAAAAGAATGGCTGAAAAAAAGAAACAGCTTTACGTGGGAACCGATCAAACAACGCATCAAGTCAACAGGCGGACAATACAAAACGACTTATCTGCTTTTTCCGGAATCAGAAAAAGAGATCAAGATTCTGACCTATAAACAGGAAAATGTACATGACTTTGCCTGGTTTGCTGACAAACGGTTTGTAGTGAACACCGATACCTGTCAGCTACCCTCCGGCAAGATCATCGACGTATACAGCTATTACACTCCGGCTGAAAAAGAAGGCTGGCAACACAGTGTGGCTTTTACTAAATCCGCCATACGGCATTACAGCAGCCAGGTAGGCGAATATCCGTACAGCGTGGTGAGTGTGGTACAGGGGCCGGAGAGCTTTGGCGGCGGCATGGAATATCCGACGATCACCGTACTTTCTCCCACGGCCACCTCCCGCGAACTGGATAATACCATTGCACACGAAGTGGGACATAACTGGTTTTATGGCATACTGGGCAGTAATGAACGTCGTTATCCCTGGATGGACGAGGGCATCAACTCCTTCTACGAAAACAAATACCAGCAGTTGAAATTGCACCCGAACAGGCGTATCATCAGCCCGGAACAAGGGCTACTTGAAACCATGATCGCGGAACAAAAAGACCAACCCATCAATACACCGGCAGCTGATTTTACAGAAGCCAATTACGGACTGGTTGCTTATCATAAGACCGCCAAATGGATGGAGTGGCTTGAAAAAGAACTGGGGCCGGTAGCATTCCGGAAAGCGATGCAGACCTATTTTTCCGAATGGAAATTCAGGCATCCGCAACCCGCCGACCTTAAGCAAGTATTGGAAAGCAGTACCGGCAAAAACCTGGACAGCGCCTTTGCCTTATTAGATAAAAAAGGGAACCTGCCCGAGATTGAGAAAAAAGGACTGGCCTTCCAACATCCCTTCTCCATAGCCCCGAATATGATCAGTGGTAAGCTGAATAATAAACATTCGGTGATCACGGTACTCCCGGCTTTCGGGTTGAATAATTATGATAAAGTGATGGTGGGTGCGATGCTGAGCAACCTCCGCTTCCCGTCCAATAAATTTCAGTTTCTGCTGATCCCGCTTTATGGAATCAACAGTAAATCACTGAATGGAATCGGGTTTTTTAATTACAGCAGTTATCCAAAATCGGTATTCCGTAAAATAGATATCGGCATCAGTGGCGCCAGTTTCACCGGTGATTATTTTAATGGAGGGGATCGTTTCCTGTCGAGTGATCAGCTGGATCCGTTTTTACGTTTTACCAAATGGGTACCTGGGTTCAGGCTGACACTGGCCGAAAAGAAACCCCGCTCCACGATAAACCGCTATCTGCAATTCAAGACGTTCCTGATCAGTGAAGAAAACCTCCAATTTTACCGGGATACAATTATTATTGGTCCCGATACGACCGACATACTTAAAGTCCGTACCAATACCTCAGACCGGGTATTAAACCAGTTTAAATACGTGGTGGAAAATAACCGGGCCCTGTACCCTTATCGCGGGGAACTGAAGATCGAACAGGGGAAGGACTTTCTCCGCACCGCATTCACCGGAAAATATTTCTTTAATTATGCAAAGGAAGGCGGACTCAGTCTCCGTGTATTTGCCGGAAAATTCTTTTATACCGGCGCCAAAACCTTCAGTAAACAATTTGCCACAGACCGCTATCATCTTAATATGACCGGTGCGAATGGCTATGAAGATTATACCTACAGTGATTATTTCTTTGGCCGGAATGAATTTGAAGGAACAGCCAGTCAGCAGATCATGGAAAGAGATGGTGCTTTTAAAGTGCGGACCGATCTGCTAGCCGAGAAAGTGGGACGCACCGACAATTGGCTATTTGCCGCCAACTTCAGTACCACGATCCCGAACTCCATTAACCCGCTGAGTATATTGCCTGTCAAAATCCCGCTGAAACTCTTCTTCGATATCGGTACACAAGCCGGTGCCTGGGAAGCTGATGCAACCACAGATCGTTTTTTATTTGATGCCGGCTTACAAATCCCATTACTCAAAGAAACCATAAATATCTACATTCCATTACTGTACAGCAATGTGTATAAGGATTATTACCAGTCCACCATCGCTAAAAAAGACCGGTTCTGGAAGAAGATCTCCTTCAGTATCGATATCTCTAATTTCAGTTTCCGTAAAATTGACCGCAATCTGGACTTCTGATGACCACCGGCCACACGATACAATACCTGACCCGGTCACAGATCGATACCGGCAAATGGGACCAGTGTATTGATAAAGCCGGAAACGGACGTATCTATGCGTATGTTGTTTACCTTGATACCATGTCAGCCAACTGGGATGCCCTGGTGCTGAATGACTATGAAGCTGTGATGCCATTGACCTGGAACAGCAGGTATGGCATCCGTTATTTATATCAACCTTTTCTCGCCGCTCAATTAGGTGTTTTTGGGAGCAATGATGTACAGCCTTTTATCCAGGCAATTCCCGCCCGTTTCCGCTATATCGACATATACCTGAAT
>CALRQQ020000073.1:0-11182 GCA_943370345.1 Chitinophaga pinensis | reverse complement strand
GACATTGACACCCGAAACAGGTGCCCGTTCCTATAAGTTCACAAACACTGGTGTGACCCCCGGATTCATTTCTTACCGGGTAAAAGCCATGAATGGTAATACCGTGGTGGCCATAACAGATGTTTCAACGATCCATATTGTGGCACATTAACAGATCCTGCGTCTTTTAAAAGCAAGACGCCCTTGAAAATACCAATATCCTATACCCCAATCCGTACATCCCTTGAAAACGCTGCTGCGCATATTAATCCTGTTGGTCTTCTCCGGCACTCAGTTGCAGGCACAGATCACTTACCCCATTATCAAAGCAAATTTTGGGGTGGAAGCAGATCTGCGGGCCAACTTTTTCAACGGATTGGTCCAGTCAGGAAATGATGACTGGTTCCTGCTTCCGGGAACACCTGGTCCGGGTCAGTTCATTATCGATACAACGGGTACTGCAACGTTGCTGGCCAATTATTCCAGCAACCCCAACAGCCGCAAACTCCCTTTTTTCAAAAGCATGCGCTTTCCGCCATACACCGTAGTCAATAACCGACTGCTCGTGGATGCCTATTTTGTCCGCGATTATCACGGCGATGATTCAACCATTTTTGCTTCCGGATCCAATAAGAACGGGATGAGTCCGGCAGATTGGTCATGCCCCGTTTCTCAATCCATTCCGGATAAGAATGAGATCCTGGATATCATGATCCATGTGCGCAAAGCAGGACCGAATATTACGGACTCCATGTGGCTTTTTGGGGGTATCTCCATCGAAAACACCACCGGTAACCGGTATTTCGATTTTGAAATGTATCAGACGGATATCTATTATGACCGTGCTACCCGGAAATTCTTCAATTATGGTCCCCATGCCGGTCATACCCGCTGGCAATTTGATGGAGCCGGGAATATGCTTGCACCGGGCGATATCATCCTTACGGCAGAATACAGCAGCTCCGCCCTTACCATGGTGGAAGCCCGTATCTGGATCGATCGTGCAGACCTGCTTATTAATCCGGTGGGATTTAACTGGACAGGTAGTTTTGACGGTGCTGCTGCCGGCTCACAATACGGCTATGCAGGCATTCAGCCCGAATCAGCAGGTGCCTTTTATACCGGTCTGCAAAGCAGTAACAATACCTGGGCCGGTCCTTTTTCACTGGTCTTAGGGGATAACAGTATTCAAACTAACTATGCCGCCCGTCAGTTCATGGAATTCTCCGTGAATATGACCAAACTGGGACTGGATAATGCCAAAATATTCGGAGGTGATGATTGCCTGATGCCTTTCCGCAGGGTCATTGTTAAAACCAGGGCGTCCACTTCTTTTACTGCTGAACTCAAGGATTTTGTGGCACCATTTGATTTTTTCATTGCGCCTGCTGCAAATATAGAAACGGCCACACCGATGATCTGTGATACCGGCAGCGTGAGCAATATTTATGTATCCAACCCGATACCAACTTCGATCTACCAGTGGACAACCCCCAACGGTCATATTCTCGGTCCGACCACAGGACCCTCTATATTCGTGGATACACCCGGTGTATATATTGTAACGCAATACCTGCAGTTGTCCTGCGGGGCTTATGCAACTGATACCATAACTGTTGGCCGTTTAACGGACTGCAATGTACTGGCCAATAATTTATATGATTTTAAAGCTGCTATCGCCGGACAACAGGTCAGTTTAGAATGGAAAGTGCTGGATAACGGATTAGCAAGGGCATTCTATATCGAACGAAGTACCGATGGCACACAGTTCACCAAGGTGGGTATGTTATCGCCCAGGCCCGGCTGGGAAGGTCAGGCTACTTATACTGCCACCGATGACTTATCGGGTCTCAATACTCCATATGTTTATTACCGGATCCGTATGGTCGAGTCCGGAAATGTACAACTGCTCAGTCCGGTCGTAAAATTCGCCAACAACCGTACCGGGAATACCAGCATCCGTGTGATGCCTAACCCGGTCAGGGATCAGATGCAATTGCTGGTAAATGCTGTAAAAGGAGGTCCTGCCACCCTGAGTGTGTTTGACCAGTCCGGTAAACGGATTTATAACGCAAATTTCAGCCTGCAGAAAGGCAATAACAGTATAGTGCTTGATTGCATGGCCGGATTATCCGATGGCTTATACCAGTTGGTACTGGCTACGGAAAACAGGCTGATCACTGAACGTATCCTCCACAAAAAATAAAAGCCTCTTTCTGCGTTATTGAAGTCCTTCCATATAAAGGACGGGTAGCCGTTATTTTATTCCTGCCCTTATTCCAAGTACATTTGTACCCATGTACACCCTGAAAAAATCATTGGGCCAGCATTTCCTGCGCGATGAGAACATCTGCCGGAAGATCATTGCTTCCCTGCAGGAACATCCCTTTTCAAAACTGCTGGAAGTAGGTCCTGGCGGCGGGGCACTCACCAAGTACCTGGTTCAGTTGCCGGAGATCGATTTTAAAGCCGTGGAACTCGACGATGAAAAAGTGGCATACCTCCTGCAAACCTACCCGGTTTTACAAGGAAAGATCATCCACCAGAGTTTTCTGGATATTGATCAGCCATTTGAAGGGCCTTTTACGGTAGTGGGCAATTTCCCGTATAACATTTCAACACAGATACTATTTAAAATGCTGGACTGGCGCGATCAGGTGGAATGCATGGTCGGCATGTTCCAGAAAGAAGTAGCACAACGGGTGGCCGCCAAAGAAGGCAATAAAGTCTATGGTGTGCTGAGTGTGCTGATTCAGGCTTTCTTTGATGTGGAATACCTGTTTGATGTCAATGAACAATGTTTCAACCCGCCGCCTAAGGTTAAAAGCGGCGTGATCCGTCTTTTACCCCGGAAGATCCCCCTGGAGCTGACTGATGAGAAAAAATTCTTCCTGTTGGTAAAGACCGCCTTCAATCAACGACGAAAAACCTTGCGTAATGCAGTAAAAGGTCTTTTTGAGCCAACCATCCTGGAAGATGAACTGTTTAATAAGAGAGCCGAGCAACTCAGTATTGAACAATTTGCCGGCCTTATTTGTAAAATGCGATGAAGAAAGTAATAATCACTGGCAGGGCCCATTCCAAGCTGAAAGATTCACTGGTGATGCAGGGATATCAGGTACTTGATGCCCCTGAGATCAGCTACGAAGAACTGCTGGACCTGATATCAGATGCCGAAGGTCTGGTGGTGACGACAAGAATTACGGTCAATAAGCAACTGCTGGACAATGCCCTCCGATTAAAATGGGTAGGCCGGTTGGGCAGCGGGATGGAACTCATCGATCAGTCTTATGCGGAAAGCCGGGGAGTAAAATGTGTCAGCAGTCCGGAGGGAAACAGGAACGCCGTTGCTGAACATTGTCTTGGCCTGTTGCTGAATTTGTTGAACAGACTCAGCATTTCACAGGAAGAAGTACGGAAAGGTCTTTGGAAAAGAATTCAAAATACCGGTACAGAACTCAGTGGTAAAACTGTGGGTATCATTGGTTACGGGAATACCGGGAGCAGTTTTGCCCGCTTACTGGCCCCCTTCCAGGTTACCGTTCTGGCACATGACAAGTATAAATATGGCTTTGCCAGTGGGTATATCAAAGAGGCCAGTGTTGAACAAATAGCCCGTTATGCGGATGTGATCAGTCTGCATGTACCATTGACAGCCGAAACGAATGGGATGATCAATGACGATTTTTTCCGTTCCCTTCAGCGTAAACCCGTGCTGCTCAATACATCAAGAGGTAAAGTGCTGCTGCTCCAGGCACTTATTCATGCCCTGAAAACAGGGCAGATCAGCGGTGCCGGGCTGGATGTGTTACCCAATGAGAACTTATCCTCCTATACGGAAAACGAACAGTCAGAGCTGGACTTTCTCCTGGCAAGACCGGAGGTGATCATCACCCCGCATATTGCAGGGTATAGTTTTGAAGCCGATTATAAAATGGCGGCAGTACTGCTCGAAAAACTCGGAATCGCGATATCCTGATTTATCGTAAATTCAGGATAACAATTATAAAACAGATTAAACCGGCCGTTATGCGCCAATGGATCATAGTGATAGCAGGACTGTTCTTCACCGGGGGAAGTTTGACCTCCTGTTCCAAATCATTGGAGGACCGGATGACGGGAACCTGGAAGCTGGAAGAAGCCACCCGTCGGGTATCCAGTGGCACATCCGTCTTTCGTACCGGTTATGAAGAAGGTGTTTTTACATTAGATGACAATGGACTGGCTACCTATATTGAAGGAGCCGATACCCTCACCGGATATTGGAGAGCCGGAAAACATAATAAAGGCATTTTCAATAACAGCGAAGGGACCTGGCAGGCCCGGGATATGCGGTACCTTCTTATCAGCGTTTCCAATACCCTGCTGCACCGGACCCTGGAATGGAAATTTGATGATATTCATTTTCATAGCAATAACCGGGGGCTCAGGGCCGAACAATACACCCTGGGCTTTGACCGGATCTATGAGTTCAAAAAACGGTGATTGTTAAAAATCCAGACTCAAATTTCCCGGTTTAAAAACTTTTTCTACCTTTATACCTGAAATGCAACGCTTCAGTTAAAACTGGGGCGTTGTTATTTTTTTATTATCAAAAGAGCAGACTATGAGTGCATTACAGTATGTGACCAAGGATACCCTGGAACAAATGAAGGCAGAATTGCAGAAAATGAAAGCGGTTGATCGTCCTGCCGCCAGCCGCGCAATTGCCGAAGCAAGGGAGAAAGGTGACCTTAAGGAAAATGCGGAATATGATGCGGCCAAAGAGGCCCAGGGGATCCTGGAAGCCAAGATCGCCGCTATGGAAGGGGCTATGGCCAATGTAAGGGTACTGGATGAATCCAGTATAGATACCAGCAAGGTTTCCATCCTGACCAAAGTGACCCTGACCAATCTCAACACCAAAAAACAGGTAACCTATAAGATCGTTAGTGAGAAAGAAGCAGACCTGAAAGCCGGAAAGATCTCCGTGACTTCACCTATTGGGAAAGGAATACTCGGTAAAGTGATCGGTGATACTGCAGAAGTACAGGCCCCTGCCGGTGTTCTGAAGTTCCGCATCGATGAGATCACTGCCTGATCTGCAGATCCTTCAAATAACTGTAAAAGTCTTCGTCTCCGCGAAGACTTTTTTCATAAAACGAAGTAGCTTTAACCATTAAACAATAAACCTTCCTGAATGACTATCTTCTCCAAAATCATCGCAGGTGAGATCCCTTCTTATAAAATTGCAGAGAATGAGCATTTCTTTGCCTTCCTGGATATTTTTCCGTTGCGGGCCGGACATGTGCTGGTCGTACCCAAAACAGAAGTAGACAACCTGTTCGACCTGCCGGGCCACTACCTGCAGGAAATGCTGGTCTTTGCTCAACCTATTGCCAAAGCCATTGAAAAAGCATTTGACTGCAACCGCTGCGGCATCAGTGTGATCGGGCTGGAAGTGCCGCATGCGCACATACACCTGATCCCCATCAATTCCGCCAATGACCTGAACTTTAACCAGGCCAAACCACAGGCTTCACCGGAACAGTTAAAAAATACACAGGAGAAAATTCTGGCACATCTCTGAATTATTTCTTCAGGATACGTCCGGGATTATTTTTAATGAAATCCTCCCAGCCCTTACCGGTTTTGGAAACGGCTTTCCCGGTAACAGAAGAGGTCTGGTAATAATGGCACAAGGCTACTGCCAACGCATCGGTGGCATCATAGTATTTCGGACTGTCTTTAAAGGAAAGGATGGTCTGCAGCATTTTCATCACCTGCTCCTTATCCGCATTGCCATTCCCGGTAACTGATTGCTTCACTTTTTTGGGTGAATACTCCGTCACGTCGAGTCCGTGCCGCATGGCGGCTGCAATGGCTACCCCCTGGGCTCTTCCCAGCTTTAGCATACTCTGTACATTCTTTCCGAAAAACGGCGCTTCAATGGCAAAGTCAGTGGGCTTGTATTGCGTAATGAGTCCGCTTACGGTATTAAAGATCAGCTGCAGTTTTTTATACCCGTCTTTTACTTTTCCGGGCTTGAGTACACCGAGATCCAGTAAACTGACATCGCGGCCGGTAACTTTTACCAATCCGTATCCCATGACAATGGTTCCGGGGTCAATACCCAATATTATTTTGACAGGCTTTTCCAGCGGGGAGTGTATTTTTACAAGATTAATGAAGCTGAACCGAAATAACAAACCCGATTTACTCCGGGCCTTCCTTCAATATTTACTCGGTCCGCTCTTATTTATCTGGCTTTCCTGGTCCATTTATTCAGAAATTAAAAACCAGCCGGATATCGAAGGAGCCTGGCTGCAGGTGAAGCGTTCGTTCAGCAGTCCCTTACTCCTGAATATGGTGGCGGTGATCTGTCTCATGATTATGAACTGGGCCATTGAAGCGGTCAAATGGCAGATTGCGGTTAAACCCGTTCAACAGGTTTCTTTTTTTAAAGCATTCAGTGCTGTACTTTCCGGTGTTTCGTTTTCAGTGAGTACTCCCAACCGGGTGGGCGAATACCTGGGCCGCGTACTTTATATGGAAGAAGGCAACCGTCTGCGTACGATCGCCGTAACCATGGTGAGCAGCCTGAGCCAGCTGATCATCACCCTGGTCATGGGGCTCATTGGTCTTATCCTTCTGAAGAATAATATTGAGCAGCAGCAACTGATCTCAGGCATCTGGTTACTCGTATTGATCTATGGAGTGCTGATCGTGTTAGTGCTCCTGTTATTATTTTACTTCCGTCTTCACTGGCTGGCAAGATGGGTGGCAAAAATCCCATTCGTGAAGAAGTATGGTTATCTGATCGAAGCAATAGGGAAATTTGATGACGCCGTACTGGTCCGGATGCTCGTACTGTCATTGATCCGGTTTGCCGTTTTTATTCTTCAATATTACCTGCTCTACCTGTTTTTTGACGTGCAGATCGGGGGCTGGGCCACCTGCTGGACCGTCAGTGTCTCCTTTCTTGTCATGGCCATACTGCCCACTTTTGCCATTGCAGAACTCGGACTCAAGGGTAAAGTAGCCCTGCTGATCACCGGACTTTTCAGTACCAATAAAGCAGGAATCTTTTTTGCTACGGCAGGTATATGGTTCATCAACCTCGTGATCCCCGCTATCCTCGGCAGTCTGCTCATCCTGGGGTTACGAAAATTTCATCGTATATCCGGTCAGAGTTCCGACAGTTTGAAAAACTGATCAGGACGGATCCCTTTTTCAGTTTGTTTTAAGGTGCAGCATTCGTACACCGGATCATGTTCAAAGAAAAGAACATAATCGCCTTCGAGTGCTTCTTTCAGAAAACTGGTCTTTTCATTCAGCGTGGTAAGCGGAAACATATCATACCCCATTACATAGGGCAGCGGAATATGCCCTTGCGAGGGCAGCAGATCGGCCATATACACGACCGTTCTCCCCTTGTACAGGATCTGTGGAAGCATCATGCTTTCGGTATGACCGCTGACAAAACGCACAGAAATATTTTCAGTGAAGTCCGTTTTTCCGAGTTTGCCATCTATGCCGCCATTTACTGCTACCAGCTCCAGCTGACCGCTTTCCTGTATGGGTAAGATATTTTCTTTGAGAAAAGACGCTTTTTCCCTCGCATTAGGGTAAACAGCCCAATCCCAATGCGCCGCATTGCTCCAGCATTTCGCATTTTTAAATGCGGGCACCAGCCGGTCGCCTTCCCGTTTTATTGTACCGCCGCAATGGTCAAAATGGAGATGGGTCAGGAATACATCGGTGATATCATCCGGATGAAAGCCGTGCTTCGCTAATGATTTTTCAAGGGTGTCATCTCCATGTAAATGATAATGGCTGAAAAATTTTGCATCCTGTTTGTCTCCGTTGCCGGTATCAACGAGGATCAGGCGGTTGCCGTCCTCGATCAGCATACACCGAAGGGCCCAGGAGCACAGATTATTTTCATCCGCGGGATTGATTTTATTCCAGATCGTCTTAGGTACGACGCCAAACATGGCACCTCCATCGAGTTTGAAGTAACCGGTATCAATGGTATAGAGATTCATACTGATAATTTAGGTCACACAAAGATCGCGAAGTCCGTTGTTTATTCCGCCACCTGCTTTCCGGTTCCGGAAGCTTTACTGGTCAGCAACAGAAATACCAGCCCGAGTACAAAAAATACGATGAGAGCAATAATCGAATTGCGCATACTGCCGGTGAGCCCCTCGATCAGTCCAAAACTGAACAAACCGATCACGATCGCGAGTTTTTCTGTGACATCATAAAAGCTGAAGAAGGACGTCGTGTCTTTGGTTTCAGGCATCAGCTTGGAATAGGTACTCCGGCTGAGTGATTGAATGCCCCCCATGACCAATCCGACAAGCGCAGCGAGGATATAAAAATGGAATTCGGTGGTGATAAAATAGCCGGTGATGCATACGCCGATCCAGAGCATAACCGTAAGCAAGAGGATCCGGATATTCCCAAACTTCTCAGACAACCTTGACATGCCAATGGCACCGGCTATGGCTACTAGTTGTATGATCACAGCCGTGATGATCAGTTTATCATCGGCGAGTTTTAATTCTTTCAAACCAAAATCAATGGCTACCAGCATAACGGTCTGCACCCCCATACTGTAAAAAAAGAATGCCGAAAGAAAACGTTTCAATACGGGCATATGGACGAGTTGGTTCCAGACCAGTTTCAGTTCATGAAACCCATTGACCAGTACGTGTTTTTTTGATTTGCGCTCTGAGCGGGCACTCATTGGCAGCCATTTCAGCGGGATCTGTGCAAAGCCGATCCACCAGATACCTACCAGCAGGAAGGTGATCTGCAGGGCAAGACCTTTGTCTTTCATAGTCATCACCAGCGCAAAGCCGATCAGCTGCATCAGCACACTGCCGATATAGCCATAGGAATAACCTCGGGCACTGATCCGGTCGCGGTCGGCTTCGGCCGCGATATCGGGCAAATAGGAATTGTAAAAAACCTGGCTCCCATAAAAACCAATACCGGCAAACATAAAACAGAGAAGTCCGAAACCTACATTGGTCTTGTCAAAGAAGAACATCAGTGAACAACTCAATGCGCCAAGGTAACAGAACCAGCGCATAAAAAGTTTTTTGTTGCCTTTATAGTCGGCGATGGAGGAGAGGATCGGCGAAAAAGCAGCGATCACCAGGAATCCAAAGGCCAGTACATAATCCTTAAGTTCCGTATTCACAAAATACCGGCCGAGAAAATAAACTCCTTTCTCGAAACCTTCATTCTCAGGTTTGGTGACCGCGGAATAATAAGCAGGGAAGAAAGTGGTGGTGATGACCAGATTGTAAACTGAATTCGCCCAGTCGTACATCGCCCAGGCGTTTACTACTTTTTTCGGAGCCGTCTGCATGGAAGCTTGGTTTGGGTAAATATAGGAAATTGGTACACATTCCCGAAAAAGGGGCCATACCAATACTGGTACAGCCCCGGGTGTTTTGAAGGGTGTGTTTTTTATTTCAAACCAGCTGCATCTGCGGGGTAAGAAAAGCTACGTAGTGGATTGAATTTGTTATCCGTCAGTTCAAATCGGACCGGTGCCCCGTTGAGTACCTTTTCAACGATGCCCTTGCTGAGATCGAGCATCACTTCATCGGTAAACAGCCCCATATTATCCGGGTTTACGACCATCCGGGCAATGGTTTCCTGCTGCTCATTTTTTGTCAGCTGAAAACTGAATGTGGTCTGCGGACTGAAATAACCGGTCATGAAATCGGCCAGTGCTTTTGCTGCGGAGAGGCCAACCCCGTCATCATATACTTCCACAAAACCGGATTCATATTTTTCACCCCAGGATGATCCTTCATTTTTACGGTATGCATATTCCCTGAATCCTTTAAATGTATTGTCCGTTAACGTAAGGTTGACCACGCCACCGGCAAACACACTATCGGAAACAACGGTAGTGATGGCATAAAAAGCATCATCTCCAACATCCTTGAGTTTGGCCGGATCAGCCACCATCTTCAGCAGGATGGTATCCCCTTTTTTAAGCAGCTGAAAACTTTTAGTAGCCCCATCGGCCGGGCTGGATTCTTTCAGCAGCTGATCAAAGAGCCGGGCTGTTTTTTCCGCCTGTTCTTTAGTGATGCCTTCTTTGTAATAGACTTCAATATTTGAGGAGCTGACCTTGGGGCCATAATTGCTGCAGGCCGACAGGAAAGGGGCGAGCAGCAGAAAGAGGTATTTTTTCATACTTTTATTTATACGCATAGATACAATAAGCGTACAGCAGAAAAACTACCCTTTTCAGGGGATATTTCAACTTTTCAGGTAGCCGGTGGCAAGAAGCACCAGCAATACAATGCCGCCGATGATCCGGTAATAGCCAAACAGGCGGAATCCATGCTTTTGCAGGAAGCCAATAAAGAATTTGATGGCCAGCATGGCTACTATAAATGCCACAACATTTCCAATGGCGAAGAGTTTCAGATCTTCCGTCCCCAGCGTTTTATACCCCTTCAACATTTTATAACCGGTAGCTGCCGCCATCGTGGGCACGGCAAGGAAAAAGGAAAATTCCGCCGCCAGTTTGCGGGTGAGTTTTTGCTGCATTCCCCCGATGATACTGGCCGCACTCCGGCTGACCCCCGGGATCATCGCCACACATTGCCATAACCCGATCTTTACTGCCGTGGGAAAACTGATCTGTTCCTCTTCGGTGACAGGATGACTTTTGAAAACATTATCAATGAACAAGAGAATAACGCCCCCGAGTATCATGGTAATAGCTACGGTAAGGGAACTTTCCAGTAGTTTATCGATCTTATCGTCCAGTAAATAACCAAGAATGAGGGCAGGCACTACGGCTACTAAAAGTTTGAGGTAAAAAGTCCAGCCTTTCTTTCCCAGGGTCAGCGGGGTCACAAATTTTTTCCAATATAGTACCACAACGGCCATGATGGCTCCCAGCTGGATACCCACCGTAAACAATTTAGTGAACTCATTATCCGGCACGCCCAACAGTTTTCCGGTAATGATCATATGACCAGTCGAGGAAATGGGCAGGAATTCGGTCAGTCCTTCCACGATGGCAATGATGATAGCTTCAATGGTTGTCATTCGGTTGTTTTTGGCTTGGGAAAAGTAAAGATATTCCTTTGAAAAAATGAGGTATAAAAAAAGAGGCTGATCGGGTGGATACAGCCTCTTACTTATTTAATCAGCCGGTCAGGCGGCTGTGGGTTTCTTG
>CALRQQ020000072.1:0-11217 GCA_943370345.1 Chitinophaga pinensis | reverse complement strand
CGGGTTGATAATGGTGTTCAGTACGTTCATCAATGATGCTGATTCGCCATTCGGGCCTTTTCAGGTGATGGCTGAGGTGATTGGCCATCATGGTACCGGCTGTACCTGCTCCGAGAATGACAAGATGTTTCATGTTGAGTGTTTTTAGTGAGTGTTGATTACGATGTAAAATTGCACCCGCAACAGCCCTGGTTCTGCGTGTTGAGTCACAGTTCCGGATGATTCGCCTCAGTTACCTAACTGATTTACCAACGCCGGAACCCTTAAATACAGCCTGCGTGACAGAAGTCACTCCAGATTCAGTCATGCATTTGTAAAAACAGTCTGTAAAAGACAATGGAGTCGGCAATAAAAGTCAGGAAGAATAAATGCTTTAACTGAGGTACATCAAAGTGTAAGGAATGATCGTCATTTACTTTTGAAGTTAAAATGATGAATCATGAGAAAAAACAGGATCGGCCTCGATGCCGCAAAAGCGAAAGTGCTGGGTGACAAAATGAATGTACTGTTATCCAATCTGCAGATATTATATATCAATACCCGTGGATTTCATTGGAACATCAAGGGAGATAATTTCTTTGAACTGCACCTGAAATTTGAGGAAATCTACACTGATCTTCAGCAGAAGATCGATGAAGTGGCTGAACGGATCCTCACCCTTGGTCTTGTACCCGATCACAGTTATTCCGAATATCTACGACATGCCACCATCAAAGAAGTAAAAAACCAGGGTAATGGCAAAGAGGCCCTGAAATCCGTAATGGAAAGTCTGGGTATATTACTGGCAGAAGAAAGAGAAATACTTCAACTCGCTGCAGAAGCCAATGACGAAGGAACCCATGCACTGATGAGTGATTATATCCGGGAGCAGGAAAAACAGGTCTGGATGTGCTGCTCTTACCTGAGTCACTGAGGTTTCAACCGCTGACCGGTCAGCCTTTTCATACCGCATAAATGGCATTTGGTACATCACCTTTCATTTGATCAGTTTGCTGATACCGTTTGTCCCGGCACTGCTACATTTGAATAAGTTTTACCAAATTTGCAACGTACCCAATGACACGGGGGTGATATTAATCACCGATGTTTGCAGGGAAACATATGATTTTGCACCTCTAATTGACAGCACATGAGAAATGTTCTTCTTTTTGCCTACCTGATTCTTTTGCTGGGGGCCTGTAACAACGAACCGGCACCACCCGCCCAGGGCCCCGATTCAGCAGTCGGGTATAACCCGACCACTACCGCAGCTATAGTGGATAGCCCTAATCAAAATCCTCCACCTCAACCGGCACCGGCATCAGCCCTCCCTTCGTTCCGGATGCGGAATGGCCGTGGGGAGATCGTGGATCTGGCACAGTTCAAAGGGAAAAAAGTATTTGTGAATTTATGGGCCACCTGGTGTCCGCCCTGCCGGGCAGAGATCCCTTCTATTGAAAGCCTGGGCGCAAAAGCTGACCGGAATAAAGTGGAATTCGTGATGCTCTCCCTCGATGATAACTTTGAAAAAGCCAAAACCTATGCGGCCAATAACAATATGCGGTTACCGGTCTATTATCCGGCCAGCGACCTGCCCCAGCTCTTTGTCACTGACGGCATCCCGATGACCATCATCTTCAATGAAAATGGGGAGATCCTGTTCAATGAGGTGGGCAGTGCAAATTATGATAGCAGGCGGTTTCAGGATCTGTTGAAGTAGGGAAAGGTTGAAAAGGAGTTGTAATAGAAAGCCCGCTGATGATCAGCGGGCTTTTTTTGTACTACTATATCAAGTGACTATTCTTCTGTTTTTGCCGGCGCCAGCAGTTTTTCTTCGATCACTTTTTTGAAAACATGTTTCGGGAATGCCCCGGGCTGCATCATTGGTTCGCCGGTGGAATCAATAAATAACAGCGTGGGAATACTCTGAATGCCAAAAACCGCAGAGAGCTCCTGCTCCACTTCCGTATCCACTTTATAGATCAGGAGTTTTCCTTCATACTCGGACGACAATTCTTCCAGTACCGGTGCCACCATTTTACAGGGACCGCACCAGTCTGCATAAAAATCAATGATGGCCGGGAGGCTTCCCTGGTACTTCCATTCCTTTTCAGTTTCGTAATTGAAGACTTTATCCTTGAAGTCCTGTGTGGTCATTTTTATCGTTGGCATACATCTATTATTTATGCAAACATAGCCCCATTTTAAAAATCATCCGGTGACAATGATCACAAGCGCATATGCATAAAAAAGCCGGCCTCAGCGGCCGGCCGTTTCATAGTAGCATATATGTTACAGCATTGTTTTCGGTGCGGTATATTTTGTCTTGGCCAGTCCGGTCTGACTGAGTACCTTATATCCGCTTTTTATATTCACCAGGTGATCAAATCCCCGGGATTTAAGAATGGAACACATGATCAGCGAACGGTAGCCGCCGGCACAATGAATAAAGTATTTTTTATTCCGGTCAAGTTGCGACATATTCTGGTTGATAAAATCGAGCGGGAAATTCTCTGCTCCCACAAGATGTTCGGAATCGAATTCACTTTTCCTTCTGGCATCCAGCAGGTAGGTATGTTTATTATCCATTTCAAACAGCGTGGCAAAATCTTCCGGACTGATCTCCTTGATCAGTTCAGTGGCATAGCCTGCTTCTTTCCAGGCAGCTACGCCACCTTTCAGGTAACCAATAGTATGATCATACCCCACCCGGGCCAGCCGTACAATGACTTCCTCTTCCCGTCCTTCATCGGCTATAAACAGTATGGGCTGTTTGAGGTCGGTGATCAGGGTACCTACCCAGGGGGCAAAACTGTCATCCACCCCTATAAAAATGGAACCAGGGATATGTTCGGCGGCAAACGCTTCTTTCTTACGGGTATCCAGCACCAGTGCATCGGTACTCTCCCAGATCGCTTCAAACTCTTTGGCCGAAAGCGGGTTTTTCCCTTTGCGGATGATATCATCAATACTATCCATTCCTCCTTTCAGGTTCAGCAATACATTAAAAGGGAAATATTGTGGAGGCTCTACCAGTCCGTCGGTCACTGCTTTGATAAATTCCTCCTTGGTCATATCGGCCCTGAGAGCATAATTGGTCTCCTTCTGATGACCAAGGGTATCGGTGGTTTCCTTGCTCATGTTCTTACCACAGGCGCTGCCGGCACCATGACCGGGATAAACGATTACTTCATCGGGCAGCGGCATGATCTTATTCCGCAATGAATCATATAAATGACCGCCCAATATTTCCGGGGTGACCTCTGCTTTTACTTTTTGCACCAGGTCCGGCCGTCCCACATCACCGATAAATAATGTGTCACCGGTAAAAATACAATGTTCCTTACCCTTTTCATCCAGCAACAGGTACGTGGTGGATTCCATGGTATGTCCTGGCGTGTGAAGCACTTTGATCGTCACATCTCCCAGCTTGAGCAATTCACCATCGGCAGCTACATGCACATCATAGGCTGGTGCTGCAGTGGGTCCGAATACAATAGTGGCCCCGGTCTTATTGGCCAGATCCAGGTGTCCGCTCACAAAATCAGCATGAAAATGGGTTTCGAGAATATATTTGATGGTTGCCCCGTTGCGGTCGGCCTTATCCACGTAGGGTTTGGTTTCGCGGAGCGGGTCAATGATGGCCGCTTCTCCATTACTTTCGATATAATACGCGGCTTCTGCGAGGCACCCGGTATAAATTTGTTCAATTTTCATTACTATGCTATTTAATGGATGGTGTATATGTACTTAACATAAAACTGCCAGGAGTAATGCTGCGTATCACTCCCGGTAGTTATTGTGCTTCTGGTCACGCAAAGTAAACCCGGCATGACGGAACCATGACTGACCATCGTCAGCCTCCCGGCTGCTTTCGGCCTGTTTTTCGGCATTGGCAGTTTCCTGTTTTTTTTGTAACAATAGTCACCCCCTGCCCAACGCTGATTCCGGAAATTTGCAGAAATAACTGAACATGAACATATTTGACCGGATAAAAAGCGGATGGACCACCCTGAAATTCATCCGGGTTGGGCTGGGTTCGTTAATTTTGTACTCCTCCATCAGCGAAGGACAGGTGCCGGGAATATTCCTCGGTCTTTTTTTTCTGGTCTTTTCATTGGTCACTGACGGGGTCTGTTGCGCAGGGAATGCCTGTTATACTCCTCCGGCGGTAAAAAAGAACCAACCGGATTTAGAAAATACAGCATATGAAGAACTGGGTACTAAATAATAAGTGGACGATCGCCGGTATATTACTGGGTGCAATAGCCGGCTATCTGTACTGGCAGCAGATCGGCTGCAGCAGCGGCACCTGCATGATCACGTCCAAATGGCACAACAGCACAGCCTATGGTGCCCTGATGGGTGGGTTATTGTTCAGTATGTTTAAAAAAGAAAAACATGCAGACAAGTAATAAAAAAGAGAGTTTCGGAGAGATCCTCAAAGGCCGGACACCGGTACTGGTGGACTTTACCGCCACCTGGTGTGGTCCCTGCAAAATGATGAAACCTGTGCTGGAACAATTGCACCAGCGGATGGGTGATAAAGTGCGGATCATTAAAATTGATATCGACCAAAGTCCGGCAGCCGCCCAGGCTTATCATGTACAGAGTGTGCCAACCCTACTGTTATTTCAGGAAGGAAAGCAATTGTGGAGGCAATCAGGAGTGATACAAGCGGCTCAACTGGAGAAGATCATAGAACAACACACAACCAACGTTTAAACATGTCAGACAAAAAAGTAAATCGTGGCTATCTCACCTCTGCGCTGGGTTGCCATTGCCCGAGATGCCGGGAGGGAAAATTATTCAAAAACCGGGCTGCCCTTGGACTCAAAAAAAACCTTGAAATGTATAAAAGCTGCCCGGTCTGCGGGCAGATGACCGAGTTAGAAGTCGGATTTTATTACGGGACCAGTTATGTGAGCTATGCATTAACGGTAGCCATCAGTGTCGCCACTTTTGTTGCCTGGCTGGTCCTGATTGGTATTTCCACCGAAATGCACCTTTTTTACTGGCTGGGCGTCAATGCCCTGTTCCTTTTCTTCCTCCAGCCCTGGCTGATGCGCCTTAGCCGGAGCCTCTGGATCTCCTGGTTTGTGAAATTTGATGCAAATTGGAAGGAAAATCAGCCGGAAGACTTCTCTGAAAGATTAAATGCGGACCAGGCTGGTAACTGGTAAGCCGAAAACCCCTATTTTTGTGCCCCTTTTGAACCAAATGGAGACCTGCTCGAGTGGTTGAAGAGGCACGCCTGGAAAGTGTGTATACCCCTAAAGGGTATCGAGGGTTCGAATCCCTCGGTCTCCGCCTTCGCCCTCCGAAGCTAAAGCCTTGGAGGGCTTTTTATTGAATCTACTTATATAAGAAAATTTATCAAGGGCTTCGGCGGACACGTCCGCTTACATTTACCCTCCGGCTTTAGCGAAGGAGGACTCACCACTCACCCTTCCTTCCCCGTAAACGCATTCAGATCAATCACCATAGCCTGACCCTCCTCCGCGATTTCCTCCTTTGGGACACCTGCCCTTCCCTCCAGGAAGTACATGTCGATGTCACCGATATTCTTTGCATAGATCTTGCCGCGGTAGGTACAGGCAAACTGGTCTTTGACCAGTTCATATACAGATGAGGAAATATTGATCTTGCCCGGCTCACCATTGCTTTCCATACGACTGGCAATATTCACGGTGCTGCCCCAGATATCATACGCGTATTTACGTTTTCCTACCACACCCGCCACGATCGGTCCCACATGGATGCCTATCCGCATTTCCCAAGGTACCAGACCGGCATCCATCCGTTTCTGATTGTGCCGCAGGGCGTAATTCCGCATTTCAATGCCAGCCCGGATCATATTCTCCACATGGTTCTCATCAGGTGTAGGAATACCTCCGGCACACATATATGCATCCCCGATGGTCTTGATCTTTTCCAGATTGTATTTCTCCATGATCTCATCAAATACCACAAAACAGGTACTCAGTTCTTCCACCAGGTCCTGTGGCTGCATCTTATCGGCAATGGCCGTAAATCCTTTGAAGTCGGTAAACATGACCGAGACCGAATCAAAATAACGTGGTTGGGATTTACCCGTTGTTTGTAATTCCTTCGCTACTTCTTCCGGCAGGATATTGAGCAATAAGCCCTCGATCTCTCCTTTCTGTTTGTCAACAATTCTATGTGTTTTAACCTTGATCCGGTAGTTGCGGTAGATCAACAAGGCGATCAGCATCACCAGTACCAGCCCGACAGTGGCTGCGGTTTTCATCAACTGCTGCCTCTTGAGTTTCTGATCCGTAAGCGCCTTGTCCTTGGTAAGCAGGTTGATCTCCCCCTGCTTTTTCTGCAGGTCGAAATCAAATTGCAGGGTCCCTAATTTCTTATCCGTTTCAATATTATACAGGGTATCTTTTATTCCGGAATACAGGGACTGGTATTCAAATGCTTTTTTATAGTTGGCTGTTTTCGAATAGGCTTTGGCCATTTCCACATACAGATCTTTCAGCTCATGGTTGGCCTGTAATTCCAAAGCCATGGATTCCGCTTTATTAAACTGATCCAGGGCTGTAACATAATCGCCTTTCTTTACA
The DNA here is from genome assembly GCA_943370345.1 of Chitinophaga pinensis. GTDB lineage: Bacteria > Bacteroidota > Bacteroidia > Chitinophagales > Chitinophagaceae > JJ008. The sequence goes on along the minus strand of CALRQQ020000072.1, from coordinate 4,645 downwards.
TATACATTTCCCAGTCCCATTCTTGACTGTACCTGTCCCATTTTGCTGTTGAACTTCTCTGCCAGACTTACCGCAGCATTGTGATTACGGAGTGCCAGATCATACTGCCCTGTTTTATTATATACCTTACCCAATGCATTATAGGCATTCAGACTTCCTTCCGTATCCCCATAGGCTTTCAGTGCCTTATTGAAATAAACCAACGCCTTGGAATTTTCATTCCGTTCATAATAAATAGAACCAATATTCACCGATATAGCGCCCAGCTCGGTCTGCTTGTCGAGCTCCTCGCACAATTGCAATGCCTTCAGATAATATTCCAGCGCTTTATCATAGGTTGCGGGCTTTATAAAATAAACTCCGCCTACATTATTCAGGGCTATCAGGATCCTGAATTTATCACCGGCCAGTTCAGAATACCGGAGCGACTGCAGGTAATTCTCCAGGGCCTTCGTATCATCGCCCCGGTCATAATACACCACACCGATATTACTGTATAGGTTAGCGATACCGCTGTTATCCTTCATATCCAGGAAGACCTGCAATGACTGATTATAAAAATCCAGCGCCTCGATATGTTTGCCCTGGAAGTAATACACGATCCCTTTATTCTTCAGGGCCAGGGCTTCTCCCTTTTTAAAACCGATCGATTGGGCCATTGTCCTTGCCTGATCCGATAAGGCAAAGGCTTTCTCGGGATCACTGCTGAAAAAAGCTTTGGTCTCCTGCAACAAGGCATTCACTTTCGTGGTATCCGCACCAGGTACAGAGCCGGCATCACCGGCCGACTGGCTGCTGCCGGGTAGCACCACCAATTGTAAAAGCACCAGGGGCAGGACAAAAACAATGTTCTTCTTACTGAAACGATTCGTCATATCGGATTAGTTGATTAAAAACGTTCATTTACTCTTTGATGAACCGGACCGCTTTCACCACACCAGCTTCCTGATAACGGAGGAGGTACAAGCCATTGGCCAGCCCGGATACATCCAGTTCCACACTGTTGCCGGCGATCTGACGCACCAGTTTCACCGAAAATGCTCTTCCGCTTACATCATACACAGAGAGGGTCTTGGCATTCAATACTCCGTGTGGCAATGTAATCATCACTTTGTCGGAAGCAGGATTGGGATAAAGCAGGGCATTACCTGTAACAGCTTCCTGCAGAGGTTGCTTACTAACCCCCACCACACGTGTCGGCTTCTCTGCAGCGGTAGTTTCATCGGCCCAATCCATAGTATTCCGGCCCGTTATACTGCACTTCGTGGATGATGATTTGGCAATAACATATTCTGTCACCAATGTATTTCCTTCATAAGAGGTCAGTTCCCATTTCAGTGCCACCCCATCAAACGGCACTTCAAAACTGGTCGTACCATTGCCTGGCAGGAAGACCACTGGTTGCTGTGATCCGTCAAACGAACCGGTGGAGGACAGTTTATTGAGCGAACCAACCGGAATATACAGCGGTGTGCTGTTGGTATTCTTGGCAAAGAAACGGGCCACATAACGACGGTTCTGAGGCACATAACCCGCACCGCGGTCTACCACACATTGCAGGTATGTATCCACATCATCGGCTGTGCCGCCTTTGGGATTAATGTACAACTGCCCATTAATATAGGTCACCGTATAATTGTTGATACCGGCAAAACTGCTCAGCGATGGAATTATCGTATATACCCCGGCTTCCCCGATACAAGAAGGACTGAGTGTATAAGTTACTGTTGGATTTTCATTGTTTTTTAACCCTGTAATGACTGAGGTAAAGACCGGTAATGATTGCCCCTTGTAGATCCATTTCAGATCCGCTTTCACCTGAAGTGGCGTTTTCCTGATCTCAAACTGATTGCCAGCCACCAGGTTCAGTGTATAATTTGAACCGGCCGACAACGTGTTCAGCGTATAATCGTAGAACCCGGCATTATTACCTGGTGCACGACCCAAGGCACCGGTAAAGGCACTGCTGGCAAGTCCTGCATTATTACTGAATGTGAACAAGGGGTCTGCCGAACCATAAAGTTTGAACTGTCCTGCAACAGGTGTGATGGCCACAGGTTTCGCCTGAATAGCGAAACGGGCAGTACTACCGAGACTTAGGCTGTAATTATTACCTGCAGAAAGTGATCCAATAGTATAGGTATAGCTACCTGTATTCTCACCGGCTGTTCTTCCCAACACACCACTAAACGCATCACCGGGCTGCAAGGGTTCACTGGCCGTATAGGTAAACACCGGATCTGCTGAACCATACACTTTGCTTTGTCCCGCATCCGGAGTAATGATAATCGCACGTTGCGTGATGGCAAATGTATTATTACCTCCGATACTCAGGGTATAATTCGGACCCGCATTCAGGGTACCCAGCGTGTAGGGGTATTGACCCACATTCACGCCACTCTCCCTGCTGATGGTACCGGTGAAATCGGCTGCACTCAGTCCGGCATTATTGGTAAATGTATATACGGGATCTGCTGAACCATATACTTTCTGCTGACCAGCTGTGGGAGTAATTACGACCGGTGACGGCAGGATCGTAACTCTTCCGGCCAGGTGAATGATCTCATAATTCGGATTGACCAATGTACCGGGTATCACAAACTGCTCCCCGGCATCAAGGCCTGTTACCATATTGAGTGATTTCAGCGGATTGACTCCCTGCCCGATCTCTGTGGAATCCAATACCACAGCAGCTCTGTCCTCACTGTTCACGATCGGAATAGCCTGGCCATTGACAATCGTCACTGCCTGACCGTTCACGATAGTTACGGCTTGTCCGTTGACAATGGTTACGGCTTGTCCGTTGACAATCGTTACCGCCTGACCGTTGACAATGGTTACGGCTTGTCCGTTGACATAGGATCCCTGATCTACAAGGCCTTTTGAACTTACACCGGACACCGCATTGAGCATGGTGGTCTGTGCTGCATTAGTATTGAAATCAAGAATGGACTCCTGTGTGATGTCCACCACATTGGTGGAGCTGGTAACATAAGAACCATTCACCAGTTCTTTATTCTGAATAGTTCGTGCAGTTTGCAGGGATTGGGGGCCTGCCTGGAAGCTGAGCTGGTTGATCTCCGGAGCAGTGAGTGCTTCAGGTATCGTGTCGGTCACCACTCCATTCACAATCGTTACCGCCTGACCGTTTACGATGGGTATCGCCTGACCATTTACGATCGTCACGGCTTGTCCGTTTACAATGGTCACAGCTTGTCCGTTCACGATCGGAATTGCCTGCCCATTCACAATGGTTACGGCCTGTCCGTTCACTAACCCCAATACATCACGACCGGTACCATCCTTGGCCAGTTGAGACTGGTGGGTGGTTTGTAAACTGTTCAGCACCGCATTCACATCCGGAATAGCCGCCCCGTCAGTAGAATTGGTCAGTGCATAACTGAATTGTATATCCGGAATTTTCTGCAGGTAAGTCACCGTGGTATCACGGGCTGTTACAGTTACCGGTAGTTTTTCAATCGTCAGTGTACCATTGGTGAATGTATAGTTATACAATTCATTCAGCCCGATATCCACCGGATCGGTCTCGCTGAATACCCTGTTCGGCACAATGGAATAGGTACCCACATTACTGTTCAGGTCATTATTGGCACTTGAAGTGAGTGTCAGCTGATCCAGACCGAGTTGCTGCGGAGTCAGCCCAGGTGCTGGCAGATCTGCCAGCGGCACACCATCCACTGTTACTGAATAGGTGAAGTCAGGAAAGGATTGCGCGTACTTTTTAGTTTTATTTTCGGCTTTCACCACAACATTCTTTTTAGTGACCCCAAAGAATCTGAGGGTATCACTGGTACCACCATCAATACCATTGGTGAAAAGCGGCGGTGTATAGACGGATATGGCCGGGTCGCCTACGAAAGCAGGTACTTCTGCAGTGGCAGTATCTTTTCCGGAACTCAGATAAAGCAAAGTGAGACTGGAATCCCTGAAGCGTACCACGGAGGTAGGACTCAGGTTCAGTCCGGTTATGGTCAATGTAAACGGCGTGGTACCCGGTGTGGTATTGGTCGGCACGATCAACTGGATAAGGGATGGATCAGGTGCGGCAAAACTGCGCATCGCAGCATCCGCATTGATGAAACCGGCACCAGAACCAAAATTGTACCCACCGGATAAAGTACCCATGGGGGTAGCCGTACTTTTCAACAGGGCTTTGATCTCATGTGGTGGTATATTCTGCTGGTTCAGGAATTTTTTCTTTCCTTCCATCAGCAGGGCAGCTACCCCGGCTACGTGCGGAGCCGCGGCGGAAGTACCAAAGAAGTTGGAGTACTCCGTATCCGGATCATTGGGCTGATCGATGCCCATGTTCACCGTGGTATTTACACCATCCGGTGCTACCAGGTCGGGTTTATTACGAACGACATTATTGACAACAGTGCCGCCAAAGGAAGAAAAAGCTTCCAGCGTGGCTTTGCGGTCAAAGCGTGCTGCACCTACAGTAATCGCACTGTCGGCATTGGACTGCCCGATAATAGTTGAACCTCCGCTATACCCATTGAACGTCACATCGCCCTGGAACACCACGATCTTGAATCGCGGCGGCGGATTGCTGCCATCATTGACCGTATTATTGACCACCAGCATATGTGTGGCTGCAGGTCCTGAATAGATGAATGGCAGA
>CALRQQ020000071.1:0-11222 GCA_943370345.1 Chitinophaga pinensis | reverse complement strand
ATTATGGACCGGTTCCAAATCTGCCGGGATCAATAAATTCGATCCGGTGCAGAATAAGTCCACCCATTTCGGACCTGTCAGGAGTGATAAATCGAACCTCTTCCAGAAAGATACGCTGGCCGGATTTAAAGACAGTTCTGCTTTCCGTGCTTTCAAAGCAAAGGACGGGTTACTCTGGATAGCCTGCGAGAGCAGCATTTATACGGTTGACTTTACTTCCACCGTTATTCCTTTTACTTTTCTCAATATTCCTGCCGGTGCTTTTTATTTTGAAGAGGAGAAAAAGAATATCTGGATAACGACTGACAGTGGAATGATCCGTAGAAATCTGCTGAGTAACCAGCAAAAACAATTCAGGCATGATCCCCGGGATCCAAACAGCCTTTCTGATTTTTCGGTGTTCGATTTAAAAGGAGATGGGGAAGGAAATATCTGGATCGCCACCCATAATTCCGGGTTGGAAAAATTCAATATCAGGACAGAAAAATTTACTCATATCCGGCACGATAAAAACAATCCGGCCAGCCTGGTGAATGATTCCTCGCATGTTCTGTTTATTGACCGGCAGCATTTTCTATGGGTCGGTACGCATAACGGGTTGTCACGGATGGATACCAAAACCGGCAAATGCACCAATTATATCCATGATCCAGCCGATAGTCTGAGTATCGGCAAGGGACATTTAAGCTGTATCATACAGGATAAGGATGACCGGATTTGGGTAGGGAACGATGAGGATATGTTCGTGCTGGACAGTAAGTCAGGTAAGTTTAAACGCTACAAAATAGGAAGTGGCTCACTGGCCATGGGATGTTCCGATATGGATGGTGTAGTATGGGTGGCCAGTAATTCAGGGCTGTATTTTTTTGAACAGCAAAAAGACCGGTTCAAAAATTTTACCTCCCAGATCTTCCCGGAGGGAATAGATGGCATTTGTGGCATCGTGGAAGATGAAAAAGGAAACTTATGGGTAAGTACTATCAATAGTATCCTCCGGATCAGCAGGCACCGGGATGAGGTGAAAGTGTATGGCACAGCACAGGGGGTGCAATCCGGTACGGCTGTATGGATGAAGAACATCAGGGTAAATGATGGCCGCTTATTCCTCGGTGGTGCAAAGGGCTTTTACAGCTTTAAGCCAGATGAACTACTGGATGAAAGGACAGCACCTATTATAAATTTTACCAGTTTTAAGATTGGAAATGAGGAAGTGGTGGCCGGACCCGGAAGTCTGTTAAAGGATCCGATCTGGAAAACCAATAGTGTCCGGCTGAAATACAGCCAAAATACCTTTTCATTCGAATTCGGGGCTATTGATTATAAGAACGGGGGCGATATAAAATACCTCTGTAAACTGGAGCATTATGATATTGAGTGGCGGGATATCGGCACGGAACCCAAAGTCACTTATTTTAATCTGCCTCCGGGTGAATACATCCTGCAGGTCAAGGCCATTAATATTGATGGTTCTGTTGCACAGAAAAGCATCGCCATCAGCATTGCCCCGCCCTGGTGGAAAACCTGGTGGGCCTATCTGCTTTACGGACTACTGGTGATCCTTGCCGGTTTCCTGATCTACAGATACCAGAAAAATTATATCGTAAAACGGGAAAGGGAACGAACCCAGCAAAAAGAACTGGCTCAGGCCAGGGAGATTGAAAAGGCGTATATGCAATTAAAGGAAACACAGGCCCAGCTGGTGCAATCCGAGAAGATGGCTTCGCTCGGAGAACTCACAGCCGGTATTGCGCATGAAATTCAAAACCCGTTGAATTTTGTCAATAATTTTTCAGAAGTGAGTAACGAGTTGATCAGTGAAATGGTTGACGAAGTTGAAAAGGGGAATACCGCAGAAGTCAAGGCTATAGCCAAAGATGTACAGCAAAATCTGGAAAAGATCCTGCATCATGGGAAAAGAGCCGATGCCATTGTAAAAGGAATGCTCCAGCATAGCCGGAGCAGCAGCAATCAGAAAGAACCCACGGATATCAATGCATTGGCCGATGAGTACCTGCGGCTGGCCTACCATGGATTGAGGGCCAAGGATAAATCCTTTAACGCCACGATGCATACGGACTATGATGCAGCCATTGGAGCAATACAGGTTGTACCGCAGGAAATCGGAAGAGTGATTCTTAACCTGATCACCAATGCTTTTTATGCGGTGAATGAGATGAAAACCCTTCGGCAAGCTCAGGGTGGCCCCTCCGTCGCTAAAGCTACGGAGGACAAGTACGAACCCACCGTTTCGGTGTGTACCCGGAAGCTTGGCGGGAAAGTGGAAATTATAGTGGCCGATAACGGGAATGGCATTCCACAGAAAGTATTGGATAAGATATTCCAACCGTTTTTCACTACCAAACCCACCGGTCAGGGTACGGGGCTGGGGCTGAGTTTGAGTTATGATATAGTGAAAGCACATGGTGGAGAATTGAAAGTGGATACAAAAGAAGGGGAAGGCGCAACATTTATTATACAAATACCAATTGGTTAAAAGAATTTATGAAAGCAATCTTTAAGATATTCCTGTTGTTACTCCTGCCCTTTTTCGTTCAGGGGCAGTCATTTAAATCCACGGCCGACAGTTTAAGAATGGCATTGGCATCAGCCACGACTGATTCAGCCCGGTTTGATATTTCCTATTCTTTGCTGTCGTTTTACCAGGAAAGTAAAAGAGACTCTGCGGTATATTATGCTGATAAGGCCATCGCTATTGCGAAGAAAAATAATTTACTGCTGGATGTAGCCAGTGCACTGGATGGCAAAGGGTATCCGTTAATGCACATGAGAAAACTGAATCAATCCCTGCAGTGTTTCCTGGAAGCAGTAAAAATTGCCGAGGACCCGGAGAACGATAATAGAACATTTTATAGAAAATCAAAAGCGGAGGCGTCAAAGTACCGGCTATCATTACTGGCCAATATTCATCACGATTGGGGACACCTGATGGGGAGTGTCAATTTGGATGAACAGATTTTACATTACAGGCAAACTGAAAAATTAGCCATTGAACTCGGGGATTCGGTGATGCTGGCTTTTGTAAATATGAACCTTGGGGATGTATATACACGAAAGGGACGCTATGATACCGCACTTGTGATGGAACAGCATGCAGCAAAACTATTTCTCCGGTCAGGTGACAAGCGTTACCTGGGACTTGTATACACGCACATCGGCAATATCTATTTGAACAAGAAGGAGCGGGGGAAGGCACTGGAATATTATCATAAAGCGATACAAACGTCGCTGCAGGAAAATAATGTATCAAATCTGAATTACAATTATAACAGGCTAAGTGATTATTATCTTAATGAGCAGAATTACGATTCCTGTCTGTTTTATGCCCGGAAAGGAATGGAGGGGTTTCTGTCAATGGGTAATATGAACATGGAGCTGTGGTACACGCTGATGTATAAGGGGTTTCGGTTGCGGAATGACAGGGATAGTGTATTGAAGTACCAGGAGCTGGCACTGATAGCAAAAGACAGTTCTTACAAAAAAGACGTTGACAATCTTACTGAATTGCAACGAACCTCTTTTGCCGAACAGCAACGACTGCAGGAGTTGGAGCAGGAGAAATCGAACTCAAAAAACAAGTTGAGAAACTATACGCTGCTTGGCCTCCTGGCCATTTTCCTGATTGCGGGGGTACTGCTTTTCCGTAACAATCTTCAAAAGCAAAAGGCAAAATCGAAAATTGAGCAGGCCTATGCTGAATTAAAAGCCACCCAATCCCAGCTGATACAAAGCGAAAAAATGGCCAGTCTGGGAGAGCTTACTGCCGGTATTGCCCATGAGATCCAGAACCCGCTGAATTTTGTCAATAATTTCTCCGAAGTGAATACTGAACTGATCGATGAAATGAAAGAGGAATTAAAGAAAGGGAACACTACAGATGCAGTTCAGCTTGCTGAGGATATCAAACAGAACAATGTAAAGATCTCTTTTCATGGTAAAAGAGCGGATTCTATTGTAAAGGGAATGCTGCAGCACAGCCGCACCAGCAGTGGTCAGAAAGAAATGACGGACATCAATAATCTGGCCGATGAATGCCTGCGCCTGAGTTATCATGGGTTCAGGGCCAAGGATAAATCGTTTAATGCAAAAACAGAAACAAGACTGGAGGCGGGCCTTCCTGAAATACTGGTGGCCTCCCAGGATATAGGCCGGGTACTCCTGAATCTGATCACGAATTCGTTTTATTCCGTTGCGCAGAAACGAAAACAGACAGGAGAAGGATATGAGCCGAAGGTTGAAGTGTCAACAAGAAAAAGTGGGGAATCCATTGAGATAAAAGTACGGGATAACGGAACCGGCGTGCCCCCAATAGTGCTGGATAAAATATTCCAGCCGTTTTTTACCACTAAACCAACCGGTGAGGGTACCGGACTCGGTCTCAGTATGAGTTATGAGATCATTACCAAGGGCCATGGCGGGCAACTGGTGGTGGATACCAAAGAAGGCGAATATGCTGAATTCAGAATAACATTACCATTTAAACATTGAACCAATGATGAAAATCTTAGTTGTGGACGACGAAACAGATGTTCAGACCTTATTTGAACAACGATTCCGCCGTGAAATTAAAAGCGGGGAAATGCATTTTGATTTTGCCTTTTCCGGTGAACAAGCCCTGCAATACCTGACAGCGCATGAGCAGGAAGCCGTGCTGATCTTGTCCGACATCAATATGCCGGGGATGAGCGGATTGGAATTACTGGGACAGATCAAATCCAAGTACTTCAAACCCCCGCCCGTAGTTATGATGATCACCGCCTACGGTGATGCAGAGAATTATAATACAGCCAAACAACTGGGTGCGGATGATTTCCTGACCAAACCGGTTGATTTTACCGAATTAAAAGAAAAATTAAAAACACTGATCTGATGGCTAAAATACTTGTAGTAGACGACGAAGCGGATCTGGAAGTACTGATCCGGCAGAAATTCCGGCAGAAGATCCGCGAAAACCTGTATCAGTTTGTGTTTGCAGCCAACGGCGTTCATGCCCTGGAACAACTCGAGCAACATCATGACGTGGATGTGGTACTTAGTGATATCAATATGCCCGAGATGGACGGACTGACCCTGCTCTCCAAACTGGGGGAACAAAACGGATTGTTGAAGTCCGTGATCGTCTCCGCATACGGCGATATGGATAATATCCGGACCGCCATGAACCGGGGCGCGTTTGACTTCATCACTAAGCCGGTCAATTTTGAGGACCTGGAACTGACCATGGAGAAGACCATAAAACATGTGAGTCAGCTGCGGGAAACGGTGAAGGCGATCAAGGAGAACAATATCCTGAAGATGTATGTGGATGAGACCGTGCTGAATTTTATGGGTGGACGAGAATTTGAATCATCCCTGGCGGCCAATGAGACAGTGGAAGCCTCGATCGCATTCTTTGATATCTGCGGGTTTACGTCCATCAGTGAGCGCGAGTCGCCGGATAATGTAGTAAAGCTGCTGAACAGCTATTTTGACGTAATGGTGAAGGAGATCATCGCTCAGGGAGGCTATATTGACAAATTCATGGGCGATGCGGTAATGGCTGTATTCCGGGGCAATTACCATCTCGACCGGGCAATCGATGCCGCGCTCGCGGTCAGATCAAAAGTGAGCAATCTGCCTGTTCAGGAACTCATCAGTTACCGGCCACAGGTCTCTATCGGGGTCAATTCGGGAGAAATGATCTCCGGAAATATCGGTTCGGTGACCCTCCGGCGGTTGGACTATACCGTTATCGGGGATGTCGTAAATACAGCACAACGCCTGCAATCGGCAGCCGGCCCCGGTCAGCTCCTGATCAGCGAGGCTTCCTATTTGAAAGTAAAGGAATCCTTCAATTGCAGGCCGGTAGGGGAGATGCACCTGAAAAACAAATCCTATCCCGTAAATACCTACGAAGTAGTGGATTAAAATATTTATTTTATCTTGTACTGACATGCAATACGAAAACGCCTATAACTTCCTGCTGCCCAAGCTGGAGCACGAGCTTCCTTCCTGGGTCACCTATCATTCCGCATCTCATACCCGTTCGGTATTGAATTCGGCTATTATCCTGGCAAAGGAAGAAAAAGTGGAGGGTGAAGACCTGATACTGATCAAAACGGCTGCTTTGTTCCATGATGCGGGCTTTTTACATCAGTCTGATGGCCATGAAGAATTGTCCTGTCGTATTGCTGAAGAACATCTGCCCCGCTTCGGTTATAGTCCGGAGCAGATCGCCCGGGTTTGCCGGATCATTATGGCAACCAGAATACCGCAGACACCGGTGGATCACCTGGGACAGATCATGGCAGATGCGGACCTGTTTTATTTTGGCACAGATGAGTATGATCAGACTTCTTCCAGATTGCTGGAAGAGTTAAAGCAAATGGGAAAAAATAAGACTTCCTCGGAATGGTTGCTGATGCAGTCTGAATTCCTCACGGCGCACAAATATTTTACGGACAGTGCAAAAAGATTATTAGATGCAAAGAAGGCGGAGAACCTGAAAAAGATCAATGCACTGCTGGAAACCACTTTGCAGGCGCATCACGAAAGCAGTCCGCAACAGTTCATACTGGATAGTATCCTGGCTTTCATCGGTGTAATGATCGCCGCTGTGGCGCTGAAACTATTCCTGGTGCCTAATCACTTCTTTGATGGCGGTATCACCGGTATATCCCTGCTGGTGCATGAGATCTATGATTTCAATCTCGGACTGGTGATCCTCTTATTTAACCTGCCCCTGATCATTGTCAGTTATTTTTCCATCGGTCAGCGATTTGCGCTACGGACATTAATGGCGGTAATCCTCCTGGGTATCTGCCTTATGCTGATCCCTGTGTATGCGCTCACGGCTGACAAACTCCTGATCTGTATCTTCGGGGGTGCCTTTCTCGGAATTGGGATAGGCCTCATTATGCGGACTGGTTCTGCGCTGGATGGGATTGAAGTACTGGCGGTCTATACATTGAAACGGACATCTTTTACGATCACGGAGATCATTCTCGGTATCAACATCATCATCTTCACCATTGCGGGCTTTCGCTTTGGTATAGAAACCGCCTTATATTCTATTCTTACTTATTTCACGGCCACACGCTGTATTGACTATGTGGTGGAAGGTCTCCAGGCATATACCGGGGTGACCATTGTATCGGGTCACAGTGAAGCCATCAAGTACCAGCTCGTGAATAAACTGGGTCGTGCTATTACTGTGTATAAAGGCGAGCGGGGGTTCCTGCCGGGTAAGTTTGAAGTCAGCGCGGAATGTGATATTATCTTTACCGTGATCACACGATTGGAATTACGTAAACTCAAGAACCTCGTCAGTGAGGTGGATCCCAAGGCCTTTGTATTTGCGAATACGATCAAAGAGGCTTCGGGCGGGGTGATCAAAAGGCGGCATTCGCATTAATTGGGCGTTGAAAAATGAAAATTAATTATTGAACATTTGTATTCTCAGAACTTCAATGTTCAATAATCAATTTTCAATGCTCAATGTTCATTATAGGCCCAACACCTCCTTCAGCTTTGCATAACCCGAACGGCTTACCGGGACCTTAGCCCCTGAACGCAGCACGGCCACATGGTTATCTTTTTCATAGGGATCGATACGGGTGATCTGTTGTACATTCACAATATAAGAGCGGTGAGAGCGTACAAAAATGGAAGGGTCCAGTGACTGCTCGAAATGCGACATGGTCTTATTCTTCAGAAAATAGCCTTCCGTGGTGTGGATCTTCACATAGTCATCGGCGGCTTCCAGGTACCATACATCATTTACAGAGATGATCTTGATCTTACTGCCATTGCGCACTACGATCCGCTGTCGTTGTGAAGGCGAAAGGGAAGCGGCTTCCAGGAGTTCCTGCGTATTTTTTTCAGTCACTGGCGTTGCAGTCTGTTGTTCGGCCCATTTGCCGATGGCTTTATCAAACCGTTCCTGGTTAAAGGGTTTCAGTAAATAATCGATCGCATGCGCTTCAAAAGCCTTGATGGCAAATTCATCAAAGGCCGTGGCAAAGATCACGGCAGGTGGCTGATCCAGTAATTCCAGCATTTCAAATCCGGTGATCTTGGGCATCTGGATGTCCAGTAAGATCAGGTCGGGCTGATGTTGCTGGATGGCTTTTACCCCTTCAAACCCATCACCGCATTCGGCCACTACTTCCAGCCCGGGGTGCTGTTGCAGGTATTCTCGTACCACACTTCTTGCGAGGGGTTCATCATCGATGATAATTACTTTACTCATAGTCTGTTCGTTTAAGCTTGCGGGATCCGCACAATAGTAATGAATATATTTTCGCTGGCTTCCGTGGTTACCAGGTCATTTCTTGCAAAAAGAAGGTACAAGCGTCGTTGTACGGAGTTGAGCCCGAAACCGGTTCCCTGTTTGGGTGAACTTGTTTCCGGGTCAAATGGATTCTTTACTTTGATCACCAGCTGGTTTTCTTCTTTGGCCGCACTGATCTCAATGACCGTTTCACCAATAGTATCATACAACCCGAATTTAATCGCATTTTCAACAATCGGTTGGAGCAGGAGGGCAGGCAGTTTTAGGTTGTGAGTGATTTCTTCAATATTTATGGACGTAGCAAGCCGGTTGCCAAAACGTACTTTTTCAATATCAAGATAGAGCTGCAGGTATTCCAGTTCTTCCTTGAGATTGACCCATTGGGTCTCATCTTTTTTGATCGTACCTCTCAGAAAGTCGGATAACTGCTGTACCATTTTGCGGGCTTCCTGCGGACGACTGCCGATCAGTGCATTGATGGAGTTCAGGCTGTTGAACAGAAAGTGGGGCTGCAGCTGCTGGCGCAGTTTGAACAATTCGGCTTCCCGGGCCAGTTTTTCCGCATCTTTTTTTCGTTCTTCCTGTTCCTTCTGTTCCAGCTGACTGAACCATAGAATACTGACCATGGTTATAAATCCAAGGAGCAGGAAGGCCAGACTGAACCGGATCGAAAGTGAGTTATGAAGAAGTAATTTGTAGCCATCAAACTGGCCCAACAGGAGACCCAGCAACCATTTAGTCAACAGGAGCCAGGCGATGGTCAGCAGCAGACAAAGAGCAAATACATTGATATATTGCTGACCCCTGGGCAGGTAATAGCGAAGTACGATCATCACCAGCAGGCAGGCCAGTAATAAAAGTGTATTGCTCAGCATGGCATCGGTCACTGCCGCCGGCCACGGCATTCCGAAGAACCGGAGGAGCATGACATGGTCACATACTATGATCACCCAGGAAGCGATAAAGATGATCCGGAACCGTATCAGCGATAAAGGGGATTGAGCCATTTTATGCCAGATTCAGGATTTCTAACGTGTTGCCGAACCGGATCTGTTCCGCCTTCTGCTGGATGATATGCATATAGGTTTCCGGGTTTTCCTTTTCTTCAATACGGCTGTATACTTCCGCTCCGTCAATCAGTTCATTCAGCTGGTAAAGCTCGCTCACGCTTACAAATTGCCACTGTACCAGTTGCAGTTGCTGATTGAAGAACATTTCTTCCTCATGCATGCCCATCAGTTGGGCTTTGTGAAAGGCCTCTTCCTTGCTCCCGGCCGTCACCAGTCGCAGTTGTTCATCAAACTGGGCGGTATGGTTACCATCGCCACAGATTATGCGGAAGACCATTTTGGTTAAGTACCAGTTCATGATAAGTTGGTTTGGTATGGTTTAAGATTACAGATTGAAAAGGGACGTCTTTCCGTTAAAAGCTTTTGATCTCAATGCCCCCGAAGATCACTGTGCCTTTGAGCACTAAGATCTTATCACTGCCACTGTTCATTACACTGGCGCTCCGTTTGTCTTCCAGGCCGCCAAAAATGGTCACCGCCTCTGATTTTACTTCCCAGTTGGCCGGGACGATCAGTTTGGTACCGCCAAATATAGTAGTGATCTCGATGGTCACTTTGCCATTGATATCCGCCTGGGTGAGGTTCAGTTCAGTACCACCGAAAATATTCACGATATCGCCTCCTTTGAAATCCTTGGAGAGCAGGATCTTTTTATCACCACCAAAAATGGAAGTTGAATCCACAAAATCATCTTTGCTCCAGGTTTCACCGGATCCCATAAAGCTGTCGGTACTACCCGATGTACTGCTGTTTTCAGCTGTACCTGCCGTGCTGCTGAGGTTGGCTTTATTTTCTTTCCGCATACACTGTTCCCAGGATTTGCGACGGGGACGAATAATAATAAAAGCGCCGGCGGCTATCAGTAACAGGGGCCAGAAATAGCGGCGAATGGCGAGATCGGGGTAGAACTCCTGTATCATAAAGAAGCTGCCGATGGCGATCAGTATGATCCAGGCTGCACCTCTGAACCCGTGTTTGAGTCCGAGAAACAGGCCAAGTGCGATCAGAAACATCTGCCAGCTGAAGATCCAGGCGGGCAGGTCGTCGAAACTGGCATGCAGCAGGGCCGCAACCCCGATCAGTACAATAAAGAGTCCGGTCCAGACATGCCCATGCCGGGGGGCATTGTCCATATATTGCTGACGATGTTCTTCCCAACGCATCCGGAATTCATCCCGGCGTTGTCGTCTTTCTTCTCTTCTTTGTTCGCGGTCCATACAATCAATTTTAACCAAAACTAAGGGCTGAAGACTTTCGGCGCAAGCGGGAATGGGCTGGAGAGGGGGAATTATCGGTGAATGGCGGTAAACTCAGGGTGAAAAGAGAAGGAATCAGGATGCCGGTGGTGAAATCCAAGATAAAAGAAACAAGAACCAAAGAAATTCCAAAATTCAGGATTCCAATAAATTCTAATGAAAACTCCCAATAATCTTCTAAGAAGGTTTTTCACTCTTCCGCCTTATTGGGTTCTTGTATTTTAATTAAGCGAGCTGCTCCATATCAACTGATAAGGCTCCTCTTTGCCCTTGATACAAGTAAACATAAAACAGGTAATAAAAGGCATATTGTAGTGTTCCTCTTTATTGAGGCTTTCAATTCCCATGGTGCCGCTCACAAACGCTTCGGTCGAGGATGTTTCCAGGGCCTTGCAGCCGGGAGGCATGATCTCTTTGTCATAACCGGCATCGTAACGGCGGTAGGCGAGGCGTTCCACCAGGTTCTGTACCAGCTCAGGCTGGTCGAAGGCGGCGGAAATGTGGAGGTGCTGTTTCATAACACTGGTTTTTGTATCAGCCCCCTCTTCACTGTCCAACCGCACCGGCTGTACTTTATTTACAGATAAGATGCGGGAAAGTTGTTTT
>CALRQQ020000070.1:0-11224 GCA_943370345.1 Chitinophaga pinensis | reverse complement strand
AGAGCGGGGTGCTTCAAATATATCCGGGGAACCGGCACCGGACGTAAGGTCACCTACCAGGTAGATCCGCTCTCCGATCCGGTTGAACAACAGGGTGGCATTTATGCCTGCTTTTTCAATATCATAGAGCAGGCCGATATTCATTACATAAGGAGATTGGCCCTGCATCGGACGGTCAATACTGAAGCCCTGATCTTTTACATTGCTTTTAATATAGGAGGCATTGGCCTGGAAAGTGAAGTTCTTCAGGGCTTGTACAAAATCGAGTTTCTTCCGTAATTCCACTTCGGCACCATACGCTGTGGCTTCCTGCGGGTTCTGATAGCTGAAAGTACTGGCCCCGCCGGAACCTTCATTGAATAATTGCTCAATCGGGTCGTTGAACTTCTTATAGAATACACCTGCGGTCAGTACTTCCCCTGCCTTGGGATACCACTCATAACGCAGGTCGAAATTGGTAACCTTGGTACGCTTCAGCGCAGGATTACCTTGTACGGATGCATTCAGTTCGAAATCGTAAATATTGAGGAAGGATAATTCACGCAACTCCGGACGGATCACCGTCTGAGAACCGGAGAGTCGCAGGTTCACTTTATTATTTACCTTCCAGGTGGCATTCAATCCGGGCAGGAAATCTGTTACTTTACTGTAGGTATGACGGGGGTCCCAGGTTTTCACACTTCCTACCAGCTGATCAAAATTCTCTACGCGCAGTCCCCATACTACCCGGAGGGCCGGACTGAACTGATTGTCCATTTGGATGAAACCACCATTGAGGATGGTATTGGCCAGGTAACGGAAGGTCTTTCCTTTGATCGCATCAAAGGCGATCATATTATCTGTACCTGTTCCGAAATTAGCCGGAGCGAATACCTGATCAGGGGCAAGTAAGCGAAGGGTGGGATTATCCGTTGGGAGGTAATTCGCAAATAACTGGGCATCATACAGACGGTCCTTGATCTGCAGCATGTATCCACCTTTCACCGATTGCTTCTGACCAAAAAGGTTGAAGTTATAGGTCAGGTCGCCCCCTGCTGTATAAATATAATCGGATAAGCTCTGATAGATCCGGCTGCCACTGCTTTGTGAAAGGGTGTTGGACAGTAACAGTTTGAACGGATCCTGTGTACCAGTCTGACGGGCATAAGCGATCCGGCGCTGATCAGGAATATAGCCATCCAGGATATTGAAAGCGCCGTACCACTTTAACTTTAATGATTTGGCGAGGCTATGATCTCCATTAGCTTGTACAGTGAAGAAGGTATTTTGTTTAAAAGCCAGTTCTGTAGCGGATATATCTTCATTTCTTGTGTACTCGATACCACTACGACGGGTCACTGAACTGGGTGAATTAACGTTGATGATTGACTTAACAGAGATCTTGTTGAGCGGATTGATCTGCATACTCAGACTGCCCAGTGCACCAACCGTTACTTCCTGAATATAGCGGTCATCTGCATAATCATAGTTCACACTGAATACATTTCCCGCCAATGAATTGGAACGGTTCACTAAGTCCACAAACCGGTTGTTGCGGTTGTAATTGATCCCGAATGTACCGCCGATGGTCTTGCCAAAAAGTTTGCCGCTGAAACCCCCATTCAATTGGAAGGAATAATTGAAAGGTACGGATGAAGTGGTGGGCGCCCACGCATTGCGCATTTGTTTGCCGATAGCCGTCTTGGCTGCGGGTGACAGGGTATCAAAAGCCGATTTGCGGGTATACCCTGAAGGAAGAGCCCGGGTACCGTTGTCAAATCCCAGCCAGTCGGTAGATGACTTTGCATCCTTATAAAAAGTACGGCCCACGGTCTGTGTATTGAATCCGGAACCTACCTGTACATTAAAGAAATTCTTTGAAGGGATGTCTTTTGTATTCACCTGGATCAGTCCACCTGCCCACTCACCGGGATATTCCGGAACAAAGGCTTTGTTGATGATAATATTATCGATCATGGCAGAAGGGATCAGGTCGAAAGAGAAGGTCTTGCGGTCCGGCTCTGTACTGGTCAACAGGATACCATTCAGCATCGCCTGGTTATACCGGTCAGCGAGACCACGGATCACAATGAATTTTCCCTCCTGTAAGCTGGCACCAGGAGTACGTTTCAGCACTTCTCCGGTATTGCGGTCGGGAGAGCGGCGGATGGTTTCAGCTGAGATCACGGATGCAACCGTATTGGTATTTTTCTGAAAGGCGATCAGTGAGTTCACCGATTCGCGGCGGGCGGTGGAAACCTTGGTCGTGATCACCACATTATCCTCTGTTTTCTCTGCTACTTCAAGGGTAATATTCAATTCATTGATCTGGCCGGCAGTTACTTCAACTTCAGAAACTTCTTTTTTAGCATAACCAACTGCGGTAAATATGAGGGTATATTTCTTTCCTGGCGTTAAGGTGAGCGTAAAGTGTCCGTCCACTTCAGAAGTTGCACCACCGGCTGCACCGGAAACCTTGATGGTAACACCGGCCAGAGGTTCGTTCTTTGCATTGGTGACTTTACCGGTGAGTTTGGGGGATTGCTGGGCCATTCCAAAAAGACCTGTGGTCAGAAGTAAAACGATCAGTTGCAACCTGCGGATCATACCTGTTTATTTGCCGCAAAGGTGCCCTCCACAGGTTACCGGTATGTTACTCACAGGTTAACCAATTGTAAACGCAATATTACCGGAATGTTAACAACCGCCTGAAAAGCGGAAATAATGGAGTCAGGTTGTGATATTCCCCTTCAGATTGGCCTAGTATCCAGACAGTTCAGTGATTTCTTTCGTAACAATACCTTAATACAGGATTGGTCCTGTCTGTTAATAGCATTCCAGTATCAAAATCCTGACTGGAATGAGCTCAGGCAGGCTGGTCCACCTGAAACTAATGCTGGATATGATCTGTAAATGATAGATAGTCAAACCCTTCAAGGATTAAAACGGGTTGTGCCCTTTATGAATATAGAGTAATCTTTAGCTAAAATAAAATCCAAGGAAAAGACTGGTAACCCTGCAAAAAAGATCAAAAAGAGAAAAAGTTCGTGCTTTAATCCTGTTTTGTTGACTTAAATCATAGTGGGGAACCTCAAAAGTCTCGCTACATGTTACCAAATCATTAAGCCAACTTTATTTCTATATTATCTAATTATTAATTCTCCCCCCGGGCATTTGCACCTTAACCACAGCCGGTATTTTCGCAACCAAATACAATCCCGGGTGTCCGGGATGCCACTAAAAACTATATTATGGCCGGACTTAATTCATTCCTCAAGATCTTCATGCCGAAGAACAAAGTGTTTTTTGAACTCTTTGAACAAGTAGCAGAAAACGTTTCCAAAATGGGCACCATGATCAAAGCCGTGGTTGCCGAACCTGATTTCGACAAAAGAGCTGCCCTTATCACGCAGATCGAAGACCTCGAACATGCCAATGATGAACTGACCCATAACCTCTTTACCGAACTGGGCCGCAATTTCATTACACCCTTTGACCGCGAAGATATCCACTACCTGGCCACTTCATTAGATGATATTGCTGACTATATCTATGCTTCTGCCAAGAAGATCAATTTCTACCGCGTTAACCCCAACGATATGGGGATGCAGAAATTCGCGGAACTGATCGAGCAGGGTTGTCAGCAGATCCGGATCGCGGTGACCGAACTGCGCGATATGAAGAACATGCGTAAGATCACCGAAGCCCTCGTGAAGATCAATAGCCTCGAAAATCAGGCTGATGATGTGTTCGATATGAGTATCGAACGCCTCTTTGCCACCGAACCCGATGCCAAGGAAGTGATCAAGAAAAGGGAGATCTACCAGGTGATGGAGATCGTTACCGATAAATGTGAGGACGCGAGCAATGTGATCGAGTCCATCATCATCAAATACGCGTAAACGTCATTCCTCAACCCTGATTTACCTTTATGACTCCATTCCTCATAACGGTCATTGCTCTGGCATTGATCTTCGACTATATCAACGGATTTCACGACGCGGCCAACTCCATTGCTACTGTGGTATCCACTAAAGTACTGACCCCTTTTCAGGCCGTACTCTGGGCTGCGGTGTTCAACTCTGTTGCCTTCTTTATTTTCAAAGACCATGGTGTTGCCGATACCGTTGCAAAGACCGTAAAACCTGACCATATTTTACAAGGCGAAATGATGCGGGTGATCTTTTCCGGATTGATCGCTGCAATTGCCTGGAACCTGCTTACCTGGTGGCTAGGTATTCCCTCCTCTTCCTCGCATACACTGATCGGCGGATTCGCCGGGGCAGCGATCGCGGCCGGTGGCTTCAGTGCCGTCAATTCGCCGGTTATCCTGAAGACTGCCAGTTTTATCCTGCTGGCACCACTGATTGGTATGCTGATGGCCTTTATCATGTCGCTCTGGTTCCTGAGTTCCTTTAAAAAAGGCTGGACCTCCAAGATCTTCTCTGTCCTCGTCATCATCGGTGTATTTATTTTCCTGGCCTATAACCTCGAATTCAAAGCATCTGTGATTGCCAAGAAAACCCATTATGAAAGCTATATTGCCCAGGTGATCTTCTACTCGAAGAATTTCAAGTGGATCCTGCTGGCCTTTATCCTGCTGACCATGGCGGTGTTCTCGCTCTACCTGAGCAATCTGAATGCCTATAAAGCCAACCATTGGTTCAAACGCTTACAGCTGATCTCTTCCGCAGCCTTCAGTATCGGTCACGGCGGTAACGATGCACAGAAAGTAATGGGTATTATCACGGCGGCGCTGATCGCTGGTGGAACCATTACCGATTTCAAGGATATGCCCAACTGGGTGCCCATCGCCTGTTATGCCGCGATCGGTCTCGGTACCATGAGTGGTGGCTGGAAGATCGTAAAGACCATGGGTACCAAGATCACCAAGGTCACTCCGTTTGAAGGAGTCGCCGCTGAAACAGCAGGTGCACTTACACTTTTCATCACTGAAGCCCTGAAGATCCCCGTAAGTACCACACATACCATCACCGGTGCAATCATGGGAGTAGGTGCTACCAAACGTTTATCCGCAGTACGCTGGGGCGTTACCATCAACCTGATATGGGCCTGGGTACTGACCATCCCTATCAGTGGTTTACTCGCCGCGGGGGTGTTCTTTATCGTGAAATTGTTCTGACCTGACGCTGCATAATAGTTTTACCAAATAAAATCCTGACTTTTGTCGGGATTTTATTTTTTATGGGAAAAATTCTAGTAACAGGCGGCTGCGGCTTTATCGGTTCACACACAATTGTGGACCTCCTGGAAAATGGGTACGACGTAGTTTCAGCAGATAATAACTCCCGTTCCAACGCCAATATCCTGCTGGGCGTGGAAAAGATCACGGGCAAAAAAGTAAAGAACTACAAGGTCGATCTCTGCAATTTCGACGATACTTTCGCGATCTTCCAGGAAAATACCGACATCACCGGTATCATACATTTTGCAGCCTATAAAGCCGTGGGGGAATCCGTATTGCAACCCCTGATGTATTTTGAGAACAACCTGGTCTCCCTGATCAACTTACTCAAATGTGTGCAGGAATTCCAGATCCCGCATTTTGTGTTCTCCTCGTCCTGCACGGTATATGGAGAACCGGACGAAATACCGGTGACAGAGAAAACCAGTCCCAAGCCGGCTGAATCGCCCTACGGATATACCAAGCAGATGAGTGAGCAGATCATTAATGAGTTTGCCAAATCAGTCAAAACACAGCATATCCTGCTCCGCTATTTCAATCCGGCGGGTGCACATCCTTCCGGTATCATTGGTGAAATGCCACTGGGTAAACCGCAGAACCTGGTACCGGCCATTACCCAAACCGCCATTGGCCGCATCGAGAAAATGAATGTATTCGGAAATGATTATCCCACCCGCGATGGCTCCAACCTGCGGGATTATATCCATGTATGTGACCTGGCCCATGCGCATACCCTTTCCCTGCAATACCTGGAAAACGGCAAGCAACAGGAACGTTGTAAAGTATTCAACCTGGGTACCGGCAGTGGCATCACGGTACTGGAAGCCATCCATGCATTTGAAAAGACCAGCGGTATCAAACTGAATTACGAGATCGGCCCCCGCCGCCCGGGTGATGTGGTAGCCATATATGCTAATAACGACCTGGCCCGTGCAGAACTGGGTTGGGAACCCCGATACTCGCTGGAAGATATTATGTCCACCGCCTGGAAATGGGAACTCCGGCTCAAAGCCGATGAAACCGTTTTCAGCAGCCAGTACGGGGAACTGAACTGATCCCGTAAGTCCGTTTTTATTCATTGCCCAATGAAGGTTCCGCCTTACTTTTGCGGCACAAAAAGCATACACATGTCATTAAAAGAGATTCAGTCGATCGGTAATAAAGATACCCGCAGCGGATTTGGTGATGGTATTGTAGAAGCGGCCCGCAAGAACCTGAATGTGGTGGCCCTGACCGCCGACCTGCTGGGGTCCATGAAACTGAATCAGTTCATCAAGGAATTTCCGGACCGTTTTATCCAGTGCGGTATTGCCGAAGCCAATATGATCGGTGTGGCTGCCGGTCTCACTATCGGCGGAAAAATTCCTTTCACCACCACTTTTGCCAACTTCTCTACCGGGCGCGTATACGACCAGATCCGACAGTCCGTAGCCTATAGCGGTAAGAACGTGAAGATCGCCGCTTCACATGCCGGTCTCACCCTTGGTGAGGACGGAGCCACCCACCAGATCCTGGAAGATATCGGACTGATGAAGATGCTCCCTGGTATGACCGTGGTGGTTCCCTGCGACTATGCCCAGACCAAAGCGGCCACTATGGCCGTTGCAGAATATGAAGGACCGGTCTACCTGCGTTTTGGCCGCCCCTCCTGGCCCATCTTCACCAGCGAAATGCCTTTTACTATTGGTAAGGCCCAGCAATTCTCGGAAGGAACCGATGTGACCATCTTTGCCTGCGGTCACCTGGTATGGAATGCGATCCAGGCCGGTATCCAGCTCGAGGAAAAAGGACTGAGCGTGGAAGTGATCAATATTCATACGATCAAACCCCTCGATGAAGAAGCTGTGCTGAATTCCATCCGCAAGACCAAATGTGCAGTGACCGCTGAAGAACACAATATCATTGGCGGACTCGGAGATGCCATCAGCCAGGTTGCCGCTAAAAATTTCCCTGTTCCCATCGAATATGTAGGTACAAAAGATACGTTTGGC
The DNA here is from genome assembly GCA_943370345.1 of Chitinophaga pinensis. GTDB lineage: Bacteria > Bacteroidota > Bacteroidia > Chitinophagales > Chitinophagaceae > JJ008. The sequence goes on along the minus strand of CALRQQ020000070.1, from coordinate 4,048 downwards.
GAGAGCGGTACCCCTGCTCAGTTGCTGAAGAAATACGGACTGGACGTACCCGATATTGTAGCTGCTGCCGAAAAAGCGATCAGCCGTAAGGGTTAATCAGGTATTTCTTTAAAACTAATTCAGCAGGTTCTTTCAAAATCGGACCTGCTTTTTTATTTTTATTATGCGAAGCGGATTAAACAATCCTTTATTCCAGTATTCTAAGCCCCACCAAAGCCCGATAAAACCATGTCAACCATTGCATCCGACAGCGAATTACTGGTCCAGTTCCGTGTACCGGCCACCAAAGAACGGGCCTATACCAGCCTGATCCGGAAATACCAGGAGAAACTCTACTGGCATATCCGCCGGATGGTAGTGGACCATGATGACGCCAATGATGTGCTGCAGAACGTACTGATCCGGGTCTGGAACGGGTTAGCGAATTTCCGGGAAGACAGTCAGCTTTATACCTGGCTTTACCGGATCGCCACCAACGAATGCCTGACCTTCCTTGAACAACAGAAAAAGAAAGCCTCCGTGAGCCTGAGTGATGTGGAGAGCGGACTGAGTAATAAAATAGTGGCAGACAAGCATTTTGACGCCAATAAACTGGAATGGAAACTGCAGATCGCGATGCAGCAATTACCTGAAAAACAACGGGTTGTATTTGCCCTCCGGTATTATGACGAAATGCCTTATGAGGAAATGAGCCGGGTGCTGGAGACCAGTGAAGGGGCCCTGAAAGCCAGTTACCACCATGCGGTCAAAAAAATTGAGGATTACATGCTGAATCATTAAACTTTGGGGATACTTAGCCGTCCTAATAACGTAAATGACACCGAAAAATAACATAGCACAGGAACTGCATGAGCTGGAAAGCTCCCTGACCCTTCTGTCTGCTCAACATACCTACTCCGTACCGGAGGGTTATTTTGAGGGACTGGCGGAGCGGGTACTTTCCCGGATCCGGGCGATGGAAGCGGTTACGGCAGCAGATGAGCTGGGGCATTTATCTCCCTTACTCAGCGGGATGCCGAAGACCCTGCCTTACCAGGTACCGGCGGGTTATTTTGCGGAGATGGAATCCACCCTCGTCGTATCGGTGGCCATGTATGGTGAACAGGACGCGTCCGAAGAACTGGGTAGTATTTCTCCCCTGCTCAGCGGACTGAAAAAAGAAATGCCTTACAGCGTACCTGCCGGGTATTTTGATACGATCAGTACACCGGTAGCCGAAGTGCATCAACCGGCGAAAGTAGTATCGATGGGTGGCAGCCGTAAATGGTTCCGGTATGCGGCAGCAGCGGTGGTGACGGGTGTGATCGCTTTACTTGGATTTTTATATGTTAGCCGTGATACAACCGGCAGCACCGAAGGTACCAGTGTAGCCCGCTTTGAAAAAGCGGTATTAAAAGATATCAAAAAGACCAGTGATACGGAATTGAATGAATTTGTAAAGCAATTTGACGAAGCTGGTCTGCGTACGGATGAAACCGCAGCTACCGATACCAATAAAGAAGTAAAAGACCTACTGAAGGATATCCCTGAAAACGAACTGAAGCAATTTCTGAATGAAACCGCCGATGCTGAAACCAGTACTGATGAGGAGCCCTTATTATTGAATTAAGCGGAATAACATGAAAAAATATTTACTCATATTAATGCTTTTGATCGCCGGCAGTTTTTCCGGCTTTGCTCAGGAAGACGAAACGGATCCCCGTATGGGCAAGCTGCAGGAAAAAATGCAGCAGTATATCCAGAAGCGATTAAATATGACAAGAGCCGAGTCTGAAAAATTCAGTCCGATCTTTCTCCGTTACATCACTGAACTCCGGAAAGTTCACCAGGAAAACAGGGCGGATAAAGTAACCCTCCAGTTAAAAGCAGCAGAAGTACGGGTGAAATTCCGGGATGAATTCCGCCAGGTGATGGATGATAAAAGAGCGAACAAGGTTTTTGATGCAGAAAGAGAATTTGTACAGGTAGTGAAGAATGAAATGCAGGAACGCCAGATGCAAAGAAGGCAGGGAGCGGGTGGTGGCGGATTACGCCGGAATAAGTTACTGGCTGACTAACTTATTTGTTTTGCTGAATATTTCAAAAAATGGAGTCTCCGAATGGGGACTTCTTTTTTTATCCCGGTATCTCCCGCAGCGGGGAAACCGGGATAAAACTCTCCTTCCAGCATCCTTTACGGGAGACGCTGGAAGCTAAATACCGGATGCTTTACATCATGGTAGAAGAGAAAGGTCCAGCCTTCGGCCTCGCCTTGCTGCCACCAGTCACGGCGCAGCTCCATGGCCTTCTTCCCATCCGCATCATACTTAGCCGCAAAACGGTGTTTCATTTGTTGTAATTGCGGGGCTTCGTCGCCACCAAAGAAGACCGTCTCTCCCTCTTCCCTGATCCAGAATGCCTGGTGAAAGGGTGAATGACCGCCGGTATGTGCATAACGAATATAACCATCGATCTCCCCGTCACCGTCTAACAGTTCCACCTGCGGATTATCACGCAGACATTCGAGTTCTTCCGGAATAAAAGAAGGGAAACCGGTTTCAAACGCAAATTTCAATTCATCGCGGCGCACATAGTAGATCGCATTGGGAAAAGAGAGTCGGGCGCCCAGTCCATCCCGTTCAATCCCCACGCCACCGGCATGGTCCTTATGCAGGTGTGTCATCAGTACCTTGGTCACATCGCCGGGACTGATCCCGTTATCCATCAGGTTCTGGTGCAGTTGTAACACGCCGTTCTTTTCAAACCCCAGTCCGGCATCCAGCAACAGCACATCATTGGACGTGATCACCACAAAGGGCTGTATCTCTACCAGCAGACTGCCTGCCGGACGTTCATGCAGCTGATGCTCCGTATCGTCAAAAGGAACGAATCGCTTGGTCTTGTCGATGGTGAAAGTGCCTTCGGAAAGGGGGATGATTTTCATGGTGCAAAGATAGAGGCTGAGAGGGGAAGCTAGAAGCAAGAAGCTAGAAGCGAGAAGGGGCCTCCTAAGAAAAGAGTGTTGGATATTGTTTTTTAACAGGGTTTCCGGCATCTGTTAACTTACTGTCTCGTGGAATCAACTTTCTTAATTGAGGGTTGATGATGCAGTAAAGCCCCAATATTCAACAAAAATCTTTCAGCAGGCCCTTCTCGCTTCTCGCTTCTAGCTTCTCGCTATCTCAAAACCATTTGCCGGTCCGCATCCAGTCTGATCAAAATAAACAACATGATCGTAAAGGTGAGCAATGACGTACCACCGTAACTGATAAAGGGCAGTGGAATACCGATCACCGGAGCGAGTCCGATGGTCATGGCTATATTGATGGCCATATGGAAGAAAAAGACAGCGGCAACGCCATAGGCATAGCTGCGGCTGAAAGTACTTCTCTGTCGTTCGGCGATGGTAACAATGCGCAGGAGCAGTACAAGGTAAAGTCCAAGCAAAACCGCACTTCCTGCAAAACCGAAACCTTCCCCAACCGTACAGAAGATAAAATCAGTCCGCTGTTCGGGTACAAAATCATAACGGGTCTGGGTGGCACTCAGTAGTCCCTTTCCAAATACGCCGCCACTGCCGATAGCGATCTTTGACTGGCGGACATTATAATCAATATCTTTTTTCTTATCTGTATTCTTTGCCAGTTCATCCGAGTGGGCTTCTGCATATTCCGTTGGCACATCCTTACCCACGGTGCTGTAGATCCGTTCCACCTGATACAGCTTGAGTACTTTTTTAAAGGCCATGGGTACTACAAACAACTGGATACCCACACAAAGCAACCAGATAAAGATGATGCTGTATAGCAAGCCCGATCTTCTTTTCCATAACCGGCGGGTGAAATAAACGGCCAGCAGCATCAGTGCAGTGAGTACAATAGCGAGGGTGATCTTTTCCAGCAGCAGGGTAGCAACTATGAGTACGGCCGCAGAAAACCCGATCACCAGGATCGCAGAGGGCAGTCCTTCCCGGTACATCACAATAAAGAAAGCAAAATAGACAAGTGCCAGTCCGGTTTCACTCTGCATAATGGTAAGCGCCGCCGGAAAAAGGGCAATACCTGCAGCG
>CALRQQ020000069.1:0-11288 GCA_943370345.1 Chitinophaga pinensis | reverse complement strand
GCTCGTCATAAACAACCCTGTTAAGAACCCGTTTGTCATACCGGGTCTTAAGAAGATGCAGATTGACCCGCAGCTGAATCCAAACTATACATTCGAAGCTTTTATCGAAGGCGATTGCAACCGGGTAGCCCGCAGAGCCGGTAAAACCGTGGCAGAAAAGCCCGGGGCCAATTCCTTCAATCCCCTTGTGATCTATGGCGGGGTAGGACTGGGAAAGACCCACCTGGCTCAGGCGATCGGAAATGAAGTAAAAAGACTGCATCCCAATAAAGTTGTCCTTTATGTAAGTTCAGAGAAGTTCATCAACCAGTTCATGGACCACAGCCGCAACAATGCGATCAATGATTTCATCCATTTTTACCAGTTGATCGATGTCCTGATCCTCGATGATGTGCAATTCTTCGCCAAAGCCGAGAAATCACAGGATGCATTCTTTGCCATTTTCAACCACTTACATCAGTCACAGAAACAACTGGTGCTCACTTCCGATAAATCACCCAAGGACCTGGATGGGGTACAGGAGCGTTTGCTCAGTCGCTTCCGCTGGGGCCTGAGTGCCGACCTTCAGGTACCCGAATACGATACCCGGATCGAGATCCTGGAACGTAAAATGAAGAATGACGGGTTGGAAATGCCCAAGGAAGTGGTAAAATATATTGCCTACAATATCAGCAATAACGTTCGCGAATTAGAAGGCGCCCTGATCTCACTGTTGGCACAATCTTCGCTGAACAGAAGAGAGATCGACTTAGATCTCGCCAAGAAAGTGTTACGCAATTTTGTAAAATCATCCAGCAAGGAAATTACCATCGAAACGATTCAGAAAATGGTTTGCGAGTATTTCGATGTGCCTTACGATAAGCTGTTGCAGAAGACCCGCAAACGCGAGATCGTTCAGGCCCGCCAGATCACCATGTACCTGGCCAAAGCTTTTACCAAGAATTCACTGAAAACGATCGGCGAACATTTCGGTGGCCGCGACCATACCACCGTTATCCACTCCTGCCAGACCGTAAAAGACCTGATGGATACCGATGGTGTATTCAGGGAAAATGTGCTGGAACTGCAACAGAAAGTGCAGCTGGCCGCCATGTAAACGATTCAACCGCAAGCCAAAAATATTGTTCCCGGACACAGGTATGTCGTCCGGGTTTTTTATGCCCCGTCTTGCTCAGCCAGTTAATTTTTTTGGGATTTGTTCCCGGTATTTTGGATTATAATCCCGGTTATTCATATTTTTGCAGCCCCGGAAATGATTCCGGTGTCCTTTTGGAGAGGTGCCTGAGTGGCCGAAAGGGCCGGTTTGCTAAACCGTTATACGGACTTAAATCTGTATCGAGGGTTCGAATCCCTCCCTCTCCGCAACCCAAAATGATATTGCCCCCCAAAGGGGCAATTTTCGTTTAAGGATGCGCGGCAAGCTTGCTTGCCAGCGTAGACTTGAACGAAAATTGCTTAGCGCCACCCCTTGAATATACCCTTTCCGCGGTATGGAGGAATCCATTTTCAACCGATAACTTTAGGAGTATGAAACAAGTATTGCTTCTTTTCATACTCAGCGTTTTTACGTCCATCTCTTTCGCCCAGGACAAACTGGCCCTGTTGGTGGCTGTCGGCCAATACCCGCCTGCCAGCAGGATCCGGCCGATCGCTTCGGTCACTGATATCAAGTACATAAAAGCAGCGCTGGATAAGCAGGGTTTTGCTGATAAAAATATTCAAACCCTGATCAATGCTGCAGCCACCCGAAAAGGCATACTGAACAGTCTTGCTTTATTGGCCCGTAAAGCAAAAAAGAATGATATTATCCTGATCAGTTTTGGCTGCCATGGACAGCAGATCCGTGATCAGCGTACCGAAGCATTGGGTAAAGATGAAGATGACGGATACGATGAAGCCCTGGTGCCATATGATGCAAGAGGAACATTTAGTCCAACCGGTTATCGCGGGGAGAATCACCTGCGTGATGATGACCTTTTTCCCCTGCTGATGGAGATCCGTCGCAAGATCGGTAAAGACGGGAGCCTGCTGGTCCTGATCGATGCCTGTCATTCAGGCACCGGTACAAGGGCGGATGATTTTCCCGCCTCGAGAGGGGAACCTGTGCCGTTCCCTGATCCGGAGAATCCTTTTGACCCGGCCGATATTCCGGACAAGGATGCAAAAGAAGAAGCCTTCCTGGATATACAGCCGGACAGTCTTTCCAATATGGTGGTGATCAGCGGATCCGGCCCACACCAGATCAATAAACAGATCCTGGTGAATAAAGAAGAAGTGGGTTCACTATCGTATGGTTTTTATATGGCGTTGAATGAGATCGGTAGTGGAAATGAGTATGCTGTTTTGTTTGAAAAAATTAAAGCCGCCATACAATCCGTTATACCGGATCAGTTGCCAATGATCGAAGGGAATACCAGCCAGGAGATCTTCAGCGGACGGTACCGGCCCGTACAGGACCGGATGATCATCCGGGTTGGATTGAAAGAAACACCCTCCGCGTCCTCTGATTCCATATTTACGTTGAAACGCGGGTTGATGGATCAACTGGCCGATGGTGTTACGGGTACCATTTACCTGCTGGGTACCGAAACCGCCGTAGCCACAGCGGTGATCAGAAAGGTTACTCATTTCAACAGCATAGGCGTGGCTTCCGTTTTATTAAAAAGATCATCCTCCTACGAGTTGAGAGTGAATGAAGCAAACTATGGGGCGCTCTCGGCCAGATTACAATTTGATAAACAGTCAAAATTAAATGCGGGAGTAGAAAAACAGATCCGGCAGGTTTTATTACCCTATTCCTTTATCTCACTCAGTGAACAGCCGGGTGATTTTCAGTTTCGCCCGTCTGCAACAACCGGAGAGAAACAGGTGGAACTGATGGACCGCAACAATCAGGTAGTATGGTCTGCATCACTTACAGACGGGGATACATTGGCGACCCCTGACCAACAGCGGCTCATCCGGGGTATCAGGAATTCATTACAGGTAAAATACCTCCGTACTATGCCCGATGGAGGGGAGCTGACCCAATGGGTAACAGCTGAAGTGGTACCCGGCGAAAATACACATACGGCCAATGGACTGGTGTTTGCAGAAGGAGACCGCTATGCACTAAAACTCATCAACAACAGTGAACATAAATTATTCTATACGGTACTGGATATTTATCCGGACAATAAAGTGGACGTGTTATACCCCTTCAAGGGTAAAGAACCGGGAGATTACAGTATCGGGAGCAAAAGTTTCGTAGAGCGGAAGCTGTCCGTGAGTAAAGGGTCGCCCACCGGGGTGGAATTCCTGAAGATCATTGTATCAAAGGAACCCATGGATCTTCGGGGAGTATTTGAACAAAAGATCCAGCGGGATCACATGCAATCTTTTCAGCTGATGCTGGATGATCTCTTCAGTCAACCGGCGGGTGAAGTACAGGTAAGGGCGGATGTATCCGGCATTAAAGTGGAAGAGATTGGAATTATAACGGTTAATTTCACCATCAGGAAATAATCCAGGTATGAGGCTGCATAGAAAATCAGGTTTCTTATTGTCATTCATTTTTTTGTCAGTGCTTGCAGCAGCACAGGATACACTCCGTACAGAAACCCGTGAATTATGGCTGCCCATCAGCAGGACGTATAAAGAGAAGGATACAGTGATCGCCTTTCTTTCAGGGGTAAACAATATCGGTTTACAGAACCGGCTGATGCTGAAAGCTTATCAGGCTGCGGCCGACGAAATACCCGGAGTGAGCCCTAAAAAAGATTTCCAGGAGACCGGTGCCGGTTTTATATATATCGACAAAGAGACACAGGTTGCCTTTGTCCGACTGTATAATCCGGCAGATTCATTAAGCGGGGGCGATATGATCAACCTGAAATTACAGGTACCGGTTTTACCCTATCGGGGTGTGTTTTCTGATCTGGCGTTCAACGGCATCATTTTTACAGATGCGGAAAAAAAGCCTTTGTACTCGCTGGAATACCTGTTGTGGCATGACAGCCGTAAACTGGAAGACTCGCTCTTCGGTGTTATAGAAAACAGTTTACACACTACCTACGAACTGGTAAGGAACAGGCCGGAGTTACCGGCATCACTGCTTTCAAAATTGCCGGCCGGTCGTTTTAAGAACCGGATCCCGCTTGAGATCATCCGCGATGTGACCCGTAAGGATCTTGACGCTTTTTTTATGTACACCCGGGCGTACCCGGTGGGGTATATGGGAAAAAATTACCGGGCCAGTGAGAGTTTTGCCGGCTGGCTGATCAGTAATAGTCCGTATAGTGTGGGAGAAGTAAAGCAAGGACTATTTCCCCTGTATAAGAATGTGGCGGAATTCAGGAAACGATTACCGGAGTATAAAACAGATGTACTCAAAGAGCATACGGCCAGCGCGCTGGCTTCCGATGCTATCGGTCTTTCTGATGCCCGTAAGTTTGATGAAGCCCATCAGTTGGTTGACTTTGCCATTGCATTGGCCGAAGGGGTCAATGATACGGTGGCCAGGCCCACCGCATATATCTGTAAGGCACAGGTGCTCCTTGATCAGGAAAAATATATGGAATCAGTGACCTGGTGTGAAAAAGCGATCAAAGCGGCCCTGCTGGCCGGGGATCGCGACATTGAGATACAGGCCATCATCAAGAAAGGGTTTTGTTATTATAAAATCTCAAAGTACCGCGAAACAGAACAGGTGCTGGATGATGCGGTAGCCAGACTCTCCCGCTATCGTTCAGCGATCGGTGAAAAAGTATACAACAACAATCAGCGGAAAGTACTTGAGTACCGCTCCTCGATCCGGTATAACGCCGGCCGCTACGATGAGGCCCTGCAGTTGCTGGATTCGGCGATCAGTTTTAATGACCGGATCAATAGTTACGATGCCCAATTGTCCAATGCCGGATATTATGCTTTTATCGGAAGGGTATATAATGATCAGGGAAAACCCGGGGATGCCATCACTGCATTGCAGAAATCGGTCGTGATCTACCGGAATAACAGCGACCTGCTGAACAAGGCGATCACAGAAAATGATATGGCCTACAGTTATTACAAGCAGGGGAATTACCTGCAAAGTATCGATCAGGCCGGTAAAGCATTGACGGAGTTACTGCGCCAGAAAGATTTCAACAATGCCGGTTATTCAAAGTCGTTGATCGGTTCCTGCTACTGGCAACTCGGCATGTATGATTCGGCATTGAATGCGCATCATGCTGCCGTGGCATTACGGGAAAAGAGTGGCAACCTGAGTGGCCAGGCCTATTCATGGAGCCGGCTGGGCGATATGTACAAGGAAAGTGGTTCCAAGAAACTATCCTTGAAGGCCTATGATCAGGCGGCAGCGATCTATAGTAAACTGGCTGACAGCACGGGTCTTGCTGAAGTGTACACGGCGAAAGGGCAGGTTTTTCTGGATGACGAGAATTACAGGAATGCTACCGTTTTTTTTGAAAAAGCAAATGGCATCAGTCATAAATCCACCGTGGAAGCTTTGTATAAACTGGGTGTTTCCTGGAGTTCCATCGATTCGGTGAAAGCCAGAAAATATTTTCAGGACTCCCGGCTGAAAAGTAAGTCAGATGGAAATACCAGCTACCAGTTCTCCTCCAGCAAAGCATTGGCCAGAATGGCGTATTATAACCAGGATAGATCAACCGGCGATTTGTTTTATAATGAATGTTTGGCACTGGCAAAACAAATGAATACACCCTATACGGATGCCCAATGTATCGGGTTGAACGCTTACCGGCTGGAATGTGAGACAGCACTGGATAGTGCATTAGTTTATTACCGGAAAGCCATGGCCATCACGGATTCGGTGGACAAAGGGGGGTCAGTGGATTACCTGAATAGTATCGCCACGATTTTTATTTCCATGGGTGAGTTTCAACAGGCAGATGAGGCATTGACACGCGGTATCCGCCTGGCCAGGGATATTTCTGACAGTCTTTCATTGGGGAGTACCCTGCAGTTCAGTTCCTTCCTTTATTCAAGGACGGCGGAGTTTAAACGAGGATTGGCCAATAATGATACGGCCATTGCGATCTTTCAAAAATCAGGACACCAGATCCGCCTCGCAGGTACTTACGCTTCCCGGGCCACATTGCTCAACGGGCTGGGTGAAAATAAACTGGCCATACAAGCCAATCTTTATGCGGACAGTCTGTTTCAGGAAGAAATGCAGGTCATGCAACGGGGGATTCTCAATAACAATATTGGTATTGTGTATATGAGTCAGGGCGATTATCCAACAGCGATGAAATACCTGCAGAAAGCCCTTTCAGTGCTGCCCAAAGGAGTGATCAATGAAGACTACCTGCTGACACAGGGAAATGTGGCCGAATGTTATATCGGATTAAAAAAATATAAAGAGGCCCGGTCGCTCTTAACGCAGTATTTGCCAATGGCCCGTAGTATGAAACTGAACCGGATCGCCTCCGGCATGGCCCTGGTAGCAGGTAAGCTCAGTCTGCAGGAAGAGAAGACCGCGGAAGCCATCAATTATTATACCGCCGCCAGACAGTTTGCGGCTACCAGCGGAGAAAAAGAGAAAACGCTTGAGGCCCTGATCAACCTGGGACGCATTTACCGGAAAGAACAGAAGCAGGAAGCGGCGGTGGACAATCTGCGGGAAGCTGTTTCTGTGGCCAGGCAGTATAAACTGGCGGGTGCCTGGGAGGCGTATTATGAATCTGGTCTGCTGGCTTATGAAGAAAAAAAATACGACAGTGCGGTCGTGTATTTCAGGGAAGCGGTTGGTTTACTGGAATCGCTGACCGATAAACTCTATGGAGGCGAAGGGGCGAAGAAAATATTCAATAATGACCCGCGCAAATCGGATCTGTTCAACAAGATCACTTTTTCGTACTATAACCTGGGCGATATCAGTCAGGCCTGGTCCTATGCCAACCGGAGTAATATGGCGGGTATCCGGGAATTATCGGGCTCTCTGACCACCAATTCCAGTGACGCGGAGCGGAATGAAGTATTGAAAAAAATCCTGTCCTTACAGGAATCCAGAAAAGCACTGGAAGGCAACCTTGAAAAGCAGGAGGGACAGGCCCGCCAGGAAACCCTGAAGAAGATCGAAATTCTCGAAGCGGACTACAATAATTTTTTAGCGGATGTGGTGGAGTTGTATCCTGAACTGGGTACCTATTTCAGCAAATCCAACGCGGATGAATTTAATAAGTATAAGGCGAAGATGCCGGCCGACGTGGCGGTGGCCCTTTACCTGCTCAATGATAAGACCCTGATGATCTTTACGCTGACCCGGGAGAAGCTGGCCGTTGATACCATGACCGTGGACCTGGCACCGCGCATCAGCCGTTTAATTGAAGCCATTAAGAATACGGCAAAATCAACCGGAACCGGCCCATTATCCCTGCGCTCTGATCCGGTGGATGAAGATAAAACGGCCAGCACCGCTGACTTTACGGATCTGTCCGGGGATCTGTACCAGGTGCTGATACAATCTGTGGCGGATAAGATCAAAGCGAAGGAAAAGCTTTGCATCATCCCTACTGGTATTTTCAGTAATCTGCCTTTTCAATGTCTTGGCAGAAAGCAGGGCAGTGCCTTTCGCTTCCTGATTGAGGACCATGCTGTTTTTTACACGAATAAAATGTCGGTATTCGCAGATAGTCTGCAACCGCCGGTGAGCAGAAACAATTCTTCCTTTGCTGCTTTTGGTGTTCCGGATGCCACATTGCGCTATAATATCAATGAAGTTCAGACGATCGGAAAAATGCTCGGATCTGATTCCACGGTGTATACCGATACCAGGGCCACTGAAAGTATGGCAAAGAAAAGCCTGGTGACCAAAAAGTATATTCATTTTGCCACGCATGGGGTGTTGAACTATTCCGCTGATTATTCATTGTCTTACCTGAAACTGTTGCCTGATAAAGACAGTACCCAGGGCAATAACGGCAGACTGACCATGCGGGAGATCCAACGACTGGGTATCACGGATTGCAGTATGGTGATCCTGTCTGCCTGCCAGACGGCGGTCAGTAAAGAACTCGTAAAAGGATGGAGTATTTCTCCCGCCAATTCCTTCCTGATCAGTAATGTAAAAACCGTGGTGGCCAGTCTCTGGAAAGTGGCCGATGAGCCCACCAGTCTGCTCATGCAATATTTTTATGAGAACCTGCTTACGATGGGGAAAGCGGAGGCATTGCGGGAGGCGCAGGTCAGACTCAGTAAAGATCCGCGTTTTGTCCATCCGAATTACTGGGGTGCTTTTGTGCTATATGGTGATTGGCGGTAAAATACCCTTGGCAGGGTATGCCTGATGAATAACGGATAATCTACATTTAACACATAAACTATTAAAAATGAAAAGGATCCTATTTCTTGTTGTAATGTCGGTCTTGACCGGAATACAGGTCAATGCACAAATAAAAGAGTTGACCGATAAGCGGCCCTCTAAATCACCCTGTACCACGCTGGTAGGTGATGATATGCTACCGGGTATGGCCGATACGACCACAGGCAGAAGTGTGGCTGATAATTACAAGACCTGGGAAAACGGCAAAGAATTGTTGGTGAAATTCCTCGATAATACCGGTAGCCCGGCAATCCGGGAGCGCATCACCCGGTATGCCAAAGAGTGGGAGAAGTATGCCAATGTTACCCTGAAGTTTGTACCGGATAACACACCCGTTACTAATATCCGGATTCGATTAGGCAGCCGCCGCGATAAACTGGGACATAATTCGGCAGTAGGAATTGACAATGATCAGCGTTCACAGACCCGTCAGACCATGAACCTGGATACCAGTGATTTCCTGGACCATGATTTTTTTCTGAACGATCTGAAGACGGGTGGACCTTTCTATAAATTTCTCGTGGCCAGGGGAAAGGACCTGAACAAGTATACCTATCCCCAGTTCTATAATGATATCATTGATTATCCTTCGCCGGTACCGCATTTTTTAGAGAAAGTGGCAAGAGGCACCACTATGCATGAGTTCGGGCATGCGCTGGGCTTATTACATGAGCAGAGCTATCCCGGAGCCATTAAGTGGAATAAGGATACCGTTTACAAGTATTATGAACGTTTTGAGTGGGATAAAGCAAAAACAGATTTCAATGTACTGGAGATCAGTGAACAGTTTTTTACCAACGGAACCGCGTATGATCCGCGGTCGATCATGCATTACTCTATTCCGGCCTGGCAGACACTGGATGGCTATTCGGTGGAAGAAAACTATGAAATGTCTGACGGAGATAAGCGGATCATAGCGGCAATATACCCTAAAGACAAAAGGATCTCAGAACTGGCGGTGCCGAAAGTGATCGTGTCGAATTTTGTAAAACTCGAAGTAAAAAAGGATGATGTAAGAAAAGCACTCGTGATTACTCCTTATTTTGATGTGAAGACCGGCGCTAAACTGGCCAATGCTTTTTATGTGGCCCGGTTGACCACCGAAGACGGGCAGTATTATATCCGTACGACCAACCTGAAGTATAACTGGGGCGGAAACAGCAGTACGTATCTGAAAATGAACCTGCTCCCGAATACAAAGAAGAGTTACAATAAATTACCTAAAAAGGACCTGCAACTGATCCTGCCGTATAAAGATATTCCCGAACTGGCGGGTAAGAATTTCAGGGTGGAGTTTACCGTTTATCAGGACGATGTGGCTACGGGCAAACTGGATCGGTTTGTCACGTATTCTCTTTCTTCGCCGTTGAGTATGGCACGTTAAGGATATAATTAACTAGAAGTATAAGGCTGTTTCATCCGTTTTCAGTGGTAGCCAATATTCCGGCAGGCCTGCTAAGCTGAATGTCAGGTGAAACAGCCTTTTTTTTTCTTTTCCATTCCGGAAAGAAAACTCCGGCTGTTTACCCGGAAGCCTGTATATTTGCACTCCCTTGAAAAGGGGTGTGCGGGAGGTAGTTCAGCCCGGTAGAATACCTGGTTTGGGACCAGGGGGTCGCAGGTTCGAATCCTGTCCTCCCGACAATAGCAAAAATCAGCCCTGGGCTTACGCCCGGGGTTTTTTGTGGCTACAACTGAATTAAATGCCATAGAATTCCTTTTACAGGCAGAAAGAGGTCCCGTGATATTGTTCTTTTTCACGCTTTTATTAGCCGGTTTATTTTTCTATCTTGCCTCAACATTATACCAGCATGCATATCCTTATCACTGGCGGAGCCGGATTTATCGGCAGCAACCTTACCCGTACTTTATTCATGAACGATCCGGCGGTCAGGGTTACCTGTATCGACAATTTTGACCCCTTTTATAAAGAGGAAATAAAACGCTTTAATATCCGTGAATTCATGGATAAGCCCGGCTATCAGTTTATTCAGGCCGATATTTCTGTTTGCCCTGCGGAAGAGCTGACCCGGTTGGTGAAGGATCCCGTGGATGTGATCGTGCATATTGCGGCAAAGGCCGGCGTCAGACCAAGTATTGAAAACCCCCAGGCCTACCAACAGGCCAATGTGATCGGGTTACAGCAAATGCTGGATTTTGCCCGTCTGAATAAGATCAGACAGTTTGTTTTTGCTTCCAGCAGCAGTGTATATGGCGTCAATGATCATTACCCCTGGAAAGAAGATGAAAAACTGATGCCGATCAGTCCGTATGCCGGCACCAAACTGGCCGGTGAAATGATGGGCCACGTCTATAGTCACCTGTTCGGGATCCGGTTCCTGGCACTCCGTTTCTTCACCGTTTATGGGCCCGGTCAGCGGCCTGACCTGGCCATTCACAAGTTCACCAAATCGATCCTTCAGGGAAAACCCATCCAGATGTTCGGAGATGGCAGTACCAGCCGCGATTACACATTTGTTGGTGATACAGTAAAAGGCATCATCGGAGCCATCCATTATACGGACAGCGATTTTGAGATCATCAATCTGGGAAACAATTATACCGTTTCCCTGAAAGAACTCATTGAGGCCATCGAGGAAGTGACCGGTAAAAAAGCTGTTATTGAAAGACATCCCGAACAACCGGGAGATGTACCCCGCACTTTTGCAGATGTGTCAAAAGCAAAAGCCCTGCTCGGGTATGATCCGCAGACCCGGTTGAAAGACGGGCTGACTGCTTTTTACGATTGGTTTATAGCCAATCGTGAGATGCTCATGTAGTAAAGTAAAGTGTCGGCTTTTAAGTAGACTGTTCTTTCCCTGTATAGATCTTACGGATACTATACGTTTTCTTATGCTGGGATTCATAATAGGTCCTGATATTAATATCCGCCACGATACCGATCGTGATCAGTTGTATGCCACCCAATAGAAGGATCAGTCCCAGGATCAGTAAAGGTTTT